>CAKTUT010000100.1 GCA_934621665.1 uncultured Oscillospiraceae bacterium
TATAAAACGCGCTGCGACTGATGCCAACGGCGCGGGTTGCGACGTTGACCTTGTCGGTTTCCCCCGTCTCCAGCATCCGCTTGGCCTCAGCCACCTTGCGAAAAATTTCGGGAAGCGCCGACGCCTCTACAATATAATATTTCGGTGATTTTTCCATATCTCTATGTTCCTTGTGTCCTTTTCTTACGTGCATATGTCTTTAAGTTGTGGTTAACTATACATCATTTGCAGAAAAAAAGCAAGGGCAAAAATGCTGTATTTTCGCCCTGTTCCGCCATGAAAGGTTGTGTGTTATGAATCGAAAACAGGCGCTTCGAACCGCCGGACTGATCGCCGCCTGCGCGGCGGGACTTCTCATCTTTATCGTGTGGCTGCTGCCGGTGCTGCTGCCGTTTGTCATTGGGCTTGGCGTGGCGGCGCTGGCGGAGCGCCCAGTTGCATTTCTGCTGAATAAAACGCGCTTTCCGCGCTGGCTTGCAAGCTTTCTGTGCGTACTGGCGCTGTATGCGCTGCTTGGCGGCGGGCTGTTTCTTCTCTGCCGCGTTGTCTGCCGGGAGCTCGGCGCGTTTTTGCATGAGCTGCCGGAACTTCTGTCATCACTGTCCGTGCCGCTTTCGCGGCTGCATGAGCGGCTGCTGGTTCTTGCCGAGCGCTTTCCCGACGGCATCGGCTCGGGGCTTCGCTCCGGCATCGAAAGCCTGTTTGCAAGTGGTTCGCTGCTTTCCTCGCGCATTTACAGCACGCTGTTTGACTTTGCCTCCGGCTTTTTGACGCGCGCACCGGGCATTTTTCTCTTTTTGATTACATCCATCCTCGCAAGTTTCATGACTTCCGGTGAGCTGCCCGCGCTTCGCGCGTGGTGCGCAAAGCGTCTGCCTGCCGCGTGGCAGGAAAAGCTCCACGCCGCCGTCTGCCATCTGCGCGCCACGTTCGGCGGCTGGATTCGGGCGCAGCTGAAGCTGATGGGCATTACCTTTCTCATCCTCACGGCGGGGCTGATGCTGCTGCGCACCGACTACCCGGTGCTGTTCGGCCTGCTCATCGCCGTTGTGGACGCGCTGCCGGTATTCGGCACGGGGACAATTCTGATTCCATGGGCGCTGGTATCGTTTTTACAGGGTGCGCTCTCGCGCGGCATCGGACTTGTGATTCTCTACGGTGTGGCCGCACTGACGCGGCAGGCGCTGGAGCCGCGCCTGATCGGGCGGCAAATCGGCCTGAATCCGCTGATTACGCTGATGGCGCTGTACATTGGCTTTCGCACCGTAGGCATCGCGGGAATGATCCTGTTTCCCATCAGCGTGATGCTGCTCAAGCAGCTGTGGGATCACCGCGGCGCACAGGGAAGCTGCGCCTGAGGCGTTGCATTTTGCGTGCCGCCCTCCTATAATATTAGACACATGACACCAATTATGGGAGGGATGACGGTGACGCTTCATCATACAGCGCAGCGCGAGGGCGAGCTGCTGTCCTTTTTGCGGCGCGAGCTTGCGATGTCATCGTCGCTTGTCGCGCGGCTCAAATGGCAGAACGCGTTTTTTGTCTCCGGCATCCCCGCCCATACGAACCATCCGGTTCATCCCGGCGATGAAATCACGGTTGAACTTTTCGAGCAGCCGGATGGCTTCCCGCCGGAGAACATCCCACTGCACATTTTATATGAGGATGATGCGCTCATCGCGCTGGATAAGCCCGCCGGGATGCTGGTGCATCCCTCGCCGTGCAAAAACGAGGGAACGCTTGCAAATGGGCTGCTCCATTACTATCATCAAAGCGGACAGGCATGCGGCATTCACCCCGTTTCGCGCCTTGACCGCGACACATTCGGCGTGGTTCTGCTGGCCAAGAACGCCTATGTCCACGAAAAATTCCGCCAGCTGCATCAGTCCGGCGGCATGGAAAAGACGTATCTCGCCGCCGTATTCGGTGCGCCGGAGGCAGACAGCGGCATGATTGACCTGCCGGTCTACAAGCTTGGCGGCGGGAGTCTTTTGCGCACCGTAGACGCGCGCGGCCAGCGCGCCGTTACGCACTACCGCGTTCTTGTGCGCCGCGCACACACCGCGCTTCTGGAGCTGCACCCCATCACCGGCCGCACGCACCAGCTGCGCCTGCACTGCATGGCCTCTGGCTTTCCCATTCTCGGCGACCCGCAGTACGCAAGCGGCGCATCCGCCGCATTTTCCGCCGCCCATGCCATCGCTCCGCAGCAGCTGTGCGCAAAATCTATCGCGTTCACCCATCCCATGACTCGTGAGCAAATCTGTATCAAATCAACGCAAGGCGTCCTGTTCCCGGATGCATAAACAGCGCTCAACTTTTGGTTGCGTCCGTGATATTCTCACGGTCACAACTTTAAGTTGAGCGTTATTTTGCAAATTCAACTGTTATTTTATTGATTTTCCGCATTTTGTGAACCATAATGAAACCACAATCACACAAGGAGGTCACATCCCATGGAACAAAATACGTTTGCAGCGCGCATCGCACAATACAGGAAAGAGCAGTCCATGACGCAAGAAGCGCTTGCTTCTGCGCTCGGTCTGACGGCGCAGGCCGTCAGCAAATGGGAAAATGGTCAGGGCTATCCTGACGTATCGCTTCTGCCGAAGCTCGCCGATCTGTTCGGCGTGAGCATCGACGCACTCTTTGGCCGGGAGGCGGCGGAAAAGACGCTGACCATCCCGCAGTCCGCACCTGCGGGAGAAAACGCGAACGATTCTTCAAGCACGCCGATTGTAGATAGCAAGCTGCCGTGGTCAGACGACCGCCAGACGCTGCACGCCGTGCTCTACGCCGGTCACGTGCTCATCGGCTACGAGGACGTGACCGACTGCCCCGAGGCCACGCGGATTTCATTCTGCTATGAGGGCGATGCGCTGAACGTTGACAGCGTCTTTTCCGTCAACTGCGGCGACGTGGCCGGAAGCGTAAGCGCGGGCGGCGACGTAAACTGCGACACAGTAAACGGAAGCGCAACCGCGGGCGGCGATCTTAACTGTGACCGCGTGGGCGGAAGCGCGCAGGCGGGCGGTGATCTGAGTTGTGACGGCATCGGCGGCAATGCCAGTGCCGGCTGCGATATCAGCTGCGACGCCATCGGCGGCAGCGCCCAGGCGGGCTGCGACATCAACTGCGACGAGCTGAACGGTAGCAACGTTCACATTACCGCGGGCGGCGATATCCAGATCGACGAGGTAAACGGCTCGGTCGCCGACGCAGTTTCCTCGGGCGAAAGCTTCAATATCGACATCGACATGGACAGCATCCTGCGTCAGGCAAAGCAGACCATGGAAAACGCCATGCAAGACGCGTTCTCCGGATTTTCGTCCAAGTCATCCAGAGCGCCGAAAACACCGAAAACGCCCAAGTCCCGCCGAACTGTCACCATCCGCTATCGCCCGGACGAAGCGCCGGATCACGCAGAAGCACCCGAAGGAACTGTATCCGATTTTCACGCAGCAGCGCCGCGAGGTTTTTCGACAGGCTGTACTCTCTATCCGTTTTTCCTCAGCCTGCATCCATTGAAAACCGCCCCGGATTGCATTGCAATCCGGGGCGGTGCTTTGTTCAGGCTGATTATTTTTCTTCCAGGATCTTATTCAGTTCCCGCATGAAGCTGTTGATGTCCTTGAACTGGCGGTAGACCGACGCAAAGCGAACATATGCTACCTCATCCAGCGGCTTGAGCCGCTCCATGACCAGCTCGCCGATCTGCGCGGTAGACACCTCGCGGTCAAGCGAGTTTTGAATGATCTGCTCAATCTCGTCCGTCGCTGCCTCCAGGTCGGCCATAGCGACCGGGCGCTTTTCACAGGCGCGGAGCATCCCGTTGAGCACCTTGTTCCGGTCAAACGACTGCCGGCTGTTGTCGCGCTTGATAACGACCATCGGCAGACTTTCCACCGTCTCATACGTTGTAAAGCGCTTGCTGCAGGACAGGCACTCTCTTCTTCTGCGGATGCTCAGACCGTCCTCGGAATGGCGCGAGTCAACGACCTTGCTCTCCTGATAACCGCAATACGGACACTTCATGCTGCTTCTCTCTCCTTGCTGAATCACTGGTGTCGGTTGACACAAGATATATTATATTGTATCATAGCAAAGCACATTCTGTCCAGTATTTCCAGCAAAAATCGCACTTTGCAGTGCGTTTTGTCCCTACAGCCAGTCCATCACCACATCGCGCATCGTAACCGGCGTCACCGCGCCCCGTGCCAGACGCTCTACAAGCGCGCGTGCCCGTGCACGAATCGCGGTCAGATTGCAGATTTCCTGATACTCTGTCTTCTGCCCGTCCGTGCAGCTGATGGCCGCGCCATAGTCGGCGCGCGCGCCGTCATCGCTGCTGGTCATCAGGCTGTATTCCAGACTCAGCGTTCTGCCGTCCTGGGCGCGGATGTGTTTCCTGAAGATAATGCTTTTCATTTTCATTTGTTTTCCCCCCCTGCAATCATTAAATCACGTCGTCTGTGCGAAAAACAGTAAAATGTGTCGCCTTTGCCCGGCTTTGTCAAATTTTATATTTATTCGCGCGCATCATTTTCTGTTCCGTGCATAAGCTTTTCTCTGCCATCTTGTCCGAAAGGAGTCGCCATGAAGCTGCCCGACAAAATAAGCCGCATCATTCACGAGCTCGTGCCGCTGCAAATCCCCATCTATTCCGGCAACGCCTCGTTCTTCCTGCTGCTGTCGTTTTTTCCGCTGGCCATTTTGCTGCTGGCGCTGCTGCAATACCTCCCGGTGACGCAGACAGATCTTCTGTCGCTTATCGAGCTGATCGTGCCGCAGGCGCTTTTGCCGTTTTTCTCCGACCTAATTCAAAGTCTTACCCCTGTGCACACGGCAACCGTCATCCCGGTCAGTGCCATTGCGGCGCTGTGGTCGGCCTCACGCGGCCTGCACAGTCTGATGAACGGTCTGAACACCGTGGAGCAAGCGCGCGAAACGCGCTCCTACCTCCACCGCCGTGCACTGTGCGCGTTTTATACGCTGCTGATGGTGGTGGCGCTGCTGCTGACGCTGCTGCTGCATGTGTTCGGCCAGCAGCTTCTGGCGCTGACGTCCATCGGGAGCAGCTCGCTGCACATCATCGTCTCCACGCTATTAAAAAACCTGCATCTGTACTCGTTTGTGCTGCTCTCGGCGCTGTTCACGGTGCTTTATCTGGTGCTTCCCAACCGGCGCACACGCACGGTTCTTGTCATGCCCGGCGCAGCAGCCGCCGCCGTGGCGTGGATGATCTTTTCTACCGCGTTTTCCTATTACGTCAGTCATATCAAGGACTATTCTGCCGTCTACGGCAGTCTGACCACTGTGATTCTGACCATGCTCTGGCTGTATTTTTGTATATCGATTCTGTTCTACGGCGCGTATCTCAACCGGCTGTTGTTCCGGCATAAGGCCGTTTGAGCGCCAAAAGGAGGTTTTTATGCCCCGCAACAAAAAACGCGCGCCGCGCGGCAAGCTGCAATATGCGCTGTCCGTGCTTCTCGTCTGCGCCGCCGTATTCACAGCGCTCTGGCTGTCGCAAAAGCAGACATCAGCACAGCCTCGGACCGTTTTGCTGGATGAAATTCCGTCCTATTCGGGTGAGGCGTACATTGAAATTAACAGTAATGTGCCGTTTTTTACAAGCGACGAAATCACAACCGATGTGTTTGAAACCTACAGTGAACTCGACTCGCTTGGCCGCTGCGGCGTAGCGTATGCAAATATCTGTGCGGAGCTGATGCCGACCGAGCCGCGCGGCAAAATCGGCAGCGTCCGCCCCTCCGGCTGGCACACCGTGCGGTATGACGGCCTTGTCGAGGGCAATTATCTGTATAACCGCTGTCACCTGATCGGCTATCAGCTGGCGGGTGAAAACGCAAACCCGAAAAATCTGATTACCGGCACGCGCTATCTCAACACCATTGGGATGCTGCCGTATGAAAACAGAGTCAATGACTATGTGGACGAGACGGACAATCACGTGCTCTACCGCGTCACGCCCATCTTTGACGGCGACAATCTTGTCGCGTCGGGCGTATTGATGGAGGCCTACTCGGTGGAGGACAGCGGCGGGCTGTCGTTCTGCATCTACTGCTATAACGTCCAGCCGGGCGTTACCATCGACTATGCAACCGGCGAAAGCTGTCTGTCAGACAACGCTTCCGGCGAATATGAAAGCACTTCCGTCACCACTGATCCGGATACCAGCGCCACAGCAGATACCAATCTTGTCTCCGACGATACGATTCCGGCGGAATCCGTCACCACCGACACGAACGAAACCGTCTATGTCTCCGCCTCCGGCAGCAAATACCACCGCGCCGACTGCCGCTATGTCAAGGACGGCGCACAGGCGCTGCGTCTTGCCGAGGCGCAGGCAGCGGGCTATACTGCCTGCGGCACATGTAAGCCATAAGATTACCTGAGAATGCATCGCATTCTCAGGTA
>CAKTUT010000101.1 GCA_934621665.1 uncultured Oscillospiraceae bacterium
TTTCTCGACCTTAAAAGCCTGCAAGCAAAAACGCGTGAGATCTGCACGCATACGCTGTAAGGAGCTTTGCCATGGGAACAATCTATGATCGCGCCGAAATTTATGATTTGCTGGAGACGCCGGAACGCGAGGCTGTGAACCTTACGCACTGGAAAACGCTTCTCGCCGGGAAATCCATTCGTTCGTTTTTGGATGTCAGCATCGGCTCAGGCAATCTGACACTGTCGCTCTGCGCACTTGGCATACAGCTGTCCGGCTCGGATCTGAGTCGCGAAATGCTTTCCCGTTGCCGTGAAAAAGCCGCCGCGCGCGGCATTTCGCTCCCGCTCTATCAGGCTGATTTCCGCCATCTGGAAAGTGTGCTTCCCGGGCAGCAGTTTGACTGCGTCGGCTCAACCGGCAATTCGCTTGCCTACGTCACAAACGAGGAAATTCCCGGCGTTCTCCGCCAAATGGACAGTTGCATCCGCCCGGGCGGCTGGTTCTATGCCGATCTTCGTAACTGGGATCAGATTGTTCAAAACCGTCCGCGCTTTTATCTCTATAACCCGGCATTCCGCGGCGATGTGCGCATCAATCTGGTGCAGGTCTGGGACTATCTATCCGACGGCTCAATGGACTTTAACCTGCTCTACACCTTTGAGCGCGAAAACCGCATTGTCCAAAAGGAGTGCTTCACCGAGCAATATCATCCCCTGCCGCGCGGGCTTCTGCTCGACACGCTCACGGCACTCGGCTATCAAAACACCACGCTTTCGTGTATGCCGGCACAGTTTACGCAGCACTCTCCAGAGAAAGCCGAGTGGTACTGCGTCATGGCGCAAAAGCCGGAATCAAACCTCTAGTCCGGAATTTACACCAGCTTTGCGCGCTTCTATGCGCAGCGAAAACCCCAGAAAGGCAACTGATCTATCTATGGAAATCAAACCGCTTAACAGAGCTGCCTACGCAGGCAAAAAATTTACCGTTCGCTATCAAACGAGCGGCTATTACGATATCCGCGCTTCTGCGCAAAGCTTTCAGTTGAACTATATTCCCTTTGACGCGTCAGTTGAAAAGTCGTTCGACGATGTGTTTTTCGGTGGCTGACTGGAATTCCCGGTTGCGTTCGGCGCGTTTCAGAGCGAGCGGCTGCTCGGATTTGTCGAGGCCTCGATGGAATCGTGGAACAACCGCTTTCGAATCAGCAATATCTGCGTCTTTGATCATGCTGACCGCGGCAGCGGCATCGGAGGCGCGCTGATGCAGCGCATAACCGAGACGGCAGAAGCGGTTCATGCGCGGATGATCGTTCTGGAAACGCAGTCCTGCAATGAAGCCGCGATCGCCTTTTATCAAAAGTACAGCTTTTCCATCATCGGCATTGATCTGTATTCCTACTCAAATACAGACCCTGAACAGCACCAGGTGCGAATCGAAATGGCCAAAAACTCGATGCACGCTCAAAGCTTAACAAACTGAAAACTGAAAACGGCGCGACCTTGCGGTCGCGCCGTTTTGCATTTATGATTCAGCAGTAGAAATCCTTAATCTTCTTTGCGCGGGACGGATGGCGCAGCTTGCGGATGGCCTTGTTTTCGATCTGGCGGATACGCTCGCGCGTAACGCCAAAGATCTGTCCGACCTCCTCCAGCGTATGCGTCCGGCCGTCGTACATGCCAAAGCGCATCCGCAGCACGTCTGCCTCGCGGTCGGTCAGCGTGCCGAGAATCTCGGTCAGCGCCTCGGCCAGAAGCGTGTTAGAGGTGGCGTCAGCGGGTGACGGCGTGTTGTCGTCCTCAACGAACGAACCGATGGTCGTATCCTCCTCGTCGCCAACCGGCATATCCAGCGACAGCGTATCGGCCGCCGTGCGGTTTGCCTCGATGATTTTTTCAATCGGGAGGTTCAGCTCTGCCGCAATCTCCTCCAGCGTCGGCTCACGGCCAAGTTCCTGCACCAGCTTGCGGTTGCAGCGCGTGGCCTTGTTGATGACCTCAACCATATGCACCGGTACGCGGATCGTTCTTGCCTGATCGGCAATGGCGCGGGTAATGGCCTGACGAATCCACCACGTTGCATATGTAGAGAATTTATTTCCCTTTGTATAGTCAAACTTGTCAACCGCACGGATCAGACCCGTGTTGCCCTCCTGAATCAAATCCAGAATATGCAGTCCGCGGCCGGAGTATTTCTTTGCAATCGACACCACAAGGCGCAGATTCGCCTCGGTCAGCTTGTCCTTTGCAGCCTTGTCGCCCTCGCTGACGCGGCGCGCAAGCTCAATTTCCTCGTCGGCGGAAAGCAGCCGCACCTGACCGATTTCTTTCAGATACATCCGGACAGGGTCGTCCAGATTATACTCCGCAGCCAGCTCAACCGGATCAATCAGTTCTTCTTCCTCGCCGTCCATGCCGTGCATATCGTCGACATCCATTCCAAGGCCGTCGCCGTCAATATCCATATCCAGCTCAAGCTCCGCACCGATCACCTGAATGCCCAGCGCGTCAAACGTATCGTAAATCTGCTCGATTTTTTCCACCGGCAAATCCAGCTTTTCCAGTTCAGCCGTCAGATCAGACGCCAAAATGGTGCCATCCTTTTTTGCCTTGGCAATCAGCGCGCTGACCTTGGCCATCGCCTCCTCCGCCGGTACTTTTGTCGTTGTATCTTTCGTATTCGCCATCTACGCTCATCCTCATTCGTGCGTTATGGGCGCGAATTTCGATCGAATCCGCGCAACCAAGTTATTATATACCGAAATCCCACGCTTTTGCAATAGTTTTTCTATTTTTCTTTTCATTTTCTCTACCAATTCTGGAAGTTTTCTCTTTTTTCGCCGCAGCGGCAACTATGGGTAGCGTTCCACGTTTTTCTGATACGATTCATGCCGCCGCATTCTGCGCTCAGATCTCCATAATTACGGGCAGAATCATGGGATTACGCTTCGTCGTCTTGAATAGATAGCCCGACAGGTCGCTCTTGATATTTGCTTTCAGCACGCTCCAGTCGCGCGTGCCATTTGCCGCGCAGCGGTCAATCGCGTGCGCCGCGATGACGCGCATCTCCTCAATCAGATTCTCCGACTCTTTCACATACACAAAGCCGCGCGTGATAATATCCGGACCGGAGATGACGCTTCCGTCCTCCGCCGACAGGTTTACCACCACAACCAGCATACCGTCCTGTGCCAGATGCTTGCGGTCACGCAGCACCACGCTTCCCACGTCGCCAACGCTCGTGCCGTCCACCAGAATCCGGCCTGCCGGGACAGTCCCGCCCCACTTGCAGCTGCCCTTTGTCAGTTCCAGCACCTTGCCGATGTCGCTGATGAAGATATTTTTCGGATCCATCCCCATCGACTGCGCCAGATGCGCGTGCGTCTGCAAATGACGCTGCTCGCCGTGCACCGGAATAAAGAAGCGCGGCTTCAGCAGCGCGTGGATAAGCTTCAACTCCTCCTGACACGCATGGCCGGAGACATGAAGATCTGCCAGCTTGTCATACACCACGTCTGCGCCCTTGCGATAGAGCTCATTGATGATGCGGCCGATGGCCTTTTCGTTGCCGGGGATGGCCGAGGCCGAGATAATCACGCGGTCGCCCGCCTGAATTTCCACCTGCCGGTGGCCGGAGAACGCCATACGGTAGAGCGCCGACATATTTTCCCCCTGCGAGCCGGTCGATACGATGACAATCTTATTCTTTGGCAGCGACTTGATGGCGCTGATGTCCACAAGCGTCCCGTTCGGAATTTTCAGATAGCCAAGCTCCGTCGAAACCTTCAGCACGTTTTCCATACTGCGCCCCGTCACGGCCACCTTGCGTCCATACTTGTGTGCCGCCGTGATGATGCTTTGCAGGCGGAACGCATTGGAGGCAAACGTGGTGACAATAATTCTCTGGTTGCAGCCGGCAAACTGCCTGTCAAAGCTGTCGGCAACCACTCGCTCGGACGGCGTATAGCCCTGCCGCTCCACATTTGTCGAGTCACACAAAAGCGCCAATACGCCCTCACGGCCAAGCTCGCCAAGGCGCGTCAGGTCAATCATGCCGTCCTCGGCTGTCGGATCAATTTTAAAATCGCCCGTCATCACAACTGTGCCAACCGGCGTTTTGATGCCAAAGGCAACCGCGTCGGCAATTGAGTGGTTGACATGGATAAACTCCACCGAGAAGCATCCTGCCTTTACCGTCTCGCCCGCCTCGTGCGTAAACAGCTGCACTACGTTTTCCAGCTTATGCTCTTCCAGCTTCAGCTTTACAATGCCCGCCGTCAGACGCGTGGCGTGGATGGGGCAGTTGAATTTCTGCATGGCATAGGGAATGCCACCGATATGATCCTCATGCCCGTGGGTCAGGAACATTCCGCGAATTTTCTGCCGGTTCTTTTCCAGATACGTAAAGTCGGCAATGACCAGATCGACGCCGTACATATCGTCATCCGGGAAGCCAAGACCGCAGTCTACAATAATGATATCCTTGCCGTATTCCAGCACGGTCATATTCTTGCCGATCTCATTCAGACCGCCAAGCGCGATAATTTTCAGTTTTTCTGCCAAATAGAATCACTCTTTTCTTCAAAAATTAAACTTGGATGCAGATCCGGGTTTGGCATTTCCGTCTGCATAATGGTTGAAAGAACATCGAAACTGCCCCAAAAGGCCACACAAAGCCACACGCGCCGCCCGCCAGCTCCAGCCCCGTCTCGCCTTTGCCGTGCGCGCCGCTGCGCGTGTCCTGTCTGTATTTTCGACGTGGACAGCGGGCAGCCCTGCGCTGCGCCGCGTGATCCGATCTATCTCTTTGTGCCGTTCGCACGAAAGCCCGCGTTCCGCCGTTTTTCTCCTTTACGGCATACTGCTAAGAATTATAGCACAGTTTCTTTTTTATGTATACTATTTTTTGCAGGAAGTGTGTAAATAATTTGTGACAGGCAAAAAATCCGTCATCTGCCAACTTCTACGTTTTTTTCCGCATTGACCGCTTCCCGGCTTGAGTTCAGAGCTGTAATTTGATATAATGCATTTTGAAACTATTATAAATATAAGTTTTGTTCACATAATCTGTTGTTTTCGCGTATACAGCGATTGGAGGTGTCCCCGCATGAAAAAAAATGTCTCCCGTCTGCTTCAGCCCGGCGTAGTATGGTACTGTATTGTAATGCTGCTGTTCTCCGTCGCTACGGCGATTGTGGGCTATTATGAGCTGAAAGCCGGTACTGCCTACGCCGTCATTCTCGCAAGCGGTGAGCTGCTCATCACCGCTCTGGTGTTTGCTGTCAGCCGCATCCGCTTTGCCCGGCGCAAGCAGGCGCTGATGCAATATGTCCAGAGCGCAACCGATGCCGTGGGTATCTCGGTTCACGCGGGTTCGCCGTTTCCCATGGCAGTGCTGCATCTGCCGGAATGTGAAATTGTCTGGGGCAACCCCGCATTTTATACCATCACCGGGCTTGCCGACTCCACGCGCTACCAGACCATGCAGGCTGTCGTCCCCGGTTTTACCACCGACTGGCTTCGTGAGGGGCGCACGGAGTTCCCTGGCGATCAGCTGATCAACGGCCGCCGCTACCGCATCTATGGCAACTATGTTCGCTCGGACGACGACCAGACCACGGTCATGCTGGCAACGGTCTATTTTGCCGACATGACCGAGATGTTCAACATCCGCGACGAGTATATCCGCACGCGTCCCATCGTCAGCGTCATCCTGATTGACAACTATGACGAGATGACCAACAACCTCTCCGACAGCGCGGTGTCCAATCTTGACGCACAAATCAACGAAACTGTCACCAAGTGGATTGAGGGACGTCACGGTCTTTGCCGCAAGGTTGAGCGCAACCGCTATTTGCTGCTGTTTGAGGCAAAGGACTTCCAACAGCTGCAAGAGAGTAAATTCTCCGTTCTCGACTCCATTCGTACTGTCGTCAGCCCTACCGGCATTGCCGCCACCATCTCGCTTGGCATCGGCAAGGACGGTTCTTCATTTGAGGAAAATTACAACTTCGCCATGCTCTCCATTGAGATGGCGCTGTCGCGCGGCGGCGACCAGGCCGTTATCAAGGATCGTTATAACTTCACGTTCTATGGCGGCCGCACCAAGGAAACCGAGCGTCACACCAAGGTCAAGACGCGCGTGGTCGCGGGCTCGCTGTCCGAGCTGATTGCCCAGTCGGGTGAGGTGTTCATCATGGGTCACCGCATGGCTGACCTTGACGCGGTCGGCGCGGCAGTCGGCCTTTTATGCCTCTGCCGTAAGCGCGGCAAAAAAGCGCGTATCGTCATTGACCTGAAAAACAACGCCGCAGGGAATCTCATTCGTGAGCTTCAAGCCATGCCGGAATATAACGGTCTTTTCATTTCCGGCCAGGACGCGCTGGTCGAGGCCGACAAC
>CAKTUT010000102.1 GCA_934621665.1 uncultured Oscillospiraceae bacterium
CACATGACCAGACACAAGAACAGACTCAATACTCTCTTTTTCATGTAGCTCCTCCTCGATTGTGCGTTCTTTGGCGAGCAAAGCTCCGCAAAATACCGTTTGTTTAATATAGCAATGTTTGCCGAATCTGTAAATCCGTCCAAAGTATGAGATGGAGTGGCGCGGGTGTTCGACAATATAAAAAGGAGACCGAAATCGTTTGATTTCAGTCTCCTTGTGCGGGAAAATCCACCGTATTTGAAAAAGAAAATTGAGTACAGCTTTTGTGAAAATGACCGCCGGGAAACACCGCCTGCGAATGCTGGGGCAGATTGACGGCGTTTGGGATGGCCTCGGCCTCCAGACACACGGCGCTGTGGCGGGAATAGACTGTGCCGCCGCGTCCGCGCACGTCAAAAACGGAGTTTGCCGTATAGACCAGAACACCCGGCGCATCGGTGCGGCACGTGAGCAAAAGCTGCGTGTCCGGTGCATAGAGCTGCGCCGCCGTGCGCAGACCCGCGCCGCGAATGGGGTAGTAGTGGTCAATGCCGCCGGTTTTTTGAATGCCGGGCTGATTGGAGTCCAGCGCCTCGCCAAGACGGCGGGGGGCGGAGAAGTCCAGCGGCTGGCGCGCGCCGCTTTGCAGACAGAGCAGCTGATTTTCCACCGTGGGCGCGTCCGACAGACGGAAGTAGCTGTGGTTTGTTACGCTGGCCGCGAATGCGGCGGGGGAGGTGACGGTATAGTCGATTTGCAGCGTCTGCTCATCCGGCAGCGAGAACAAAATCCGCACGTCCAGCTCATCTGGGTAGCCATAGAACGCGGCGGGGAAACGGCGGCGCAGCATAAGCGCCTCCGGCATGGCCACGGCGGTAAACAGCTGGTGGTGGAAGCCGCGCGAGCCGCTGTGGATGCAGTCGCTGCCGAGATTCTTCTCCCACTGAACCGGCTGGCCGTCAAGCGTAAAGCGCCCGTCGGTCACAACGTCGGCAATCGGGCCGATGGTTGCGCCAAACGACAGCGCGTCGCGCACATACTCGTCCAGCGTGTCATAGCCCAGCACCACCTCGCGCATCGCGCCGTCCGGCTGCGGGACGAGGACGCTCTGGATGATGCCGCCATAGTCGCACACACGCACGCGAATGCCGGAAGCGCGCGAGAGCGTATACAGCGACACCGGCGCGCTGTCCAGCGTGCCAAAGGGTGTTTGCATGATTTGCAGCATAATAACCTCCGGCGCACAGGCGGCTGCCCTTGGGCAGCCGCTGTACATATTTTTTGAAGAATCAGCCCTCCAGATGGAACGCGACCTTGAGGTCGGCGATTTCCGCCTTGCTGATGTGGACGATGTCGCCAAGGCTCTGCGAGTCGAGAATGGAGTTTGCGGTCAGCTCCATGACCTCCAGACGGTCAAATGCCTGAAGCAGCGACGCGCCGGTGACGATGACGCAGTCGTTTTCGATGATGGCCGCGGGGTGCGCCACGTCAAATTCCGCCGCCATCTTGTCGGGATTGAGATAAATCTCCTCATAGGGGACGTTTTTCACGTCGCGCAGCAGAATGTAGCTTTCGGGGATGGTTCGCGCGTCAAACTCCGCGTCGGTCACGGCAAAGGCCATGGCGTGCACGGGGTGCGCCAGCAGAATTGCGCCCACGTCCGGGTGCTGGTCATAGATCTTCTGGTGCAGCAGCACGGCGCGCGACGGCGTTTTGCCAAGCTCTTTCATTCCGGCCTTGACGCGGACAAGGTCATCCTCCTCCAGATACGCACGGTCAAGGCCGAACGGCGTGATGAGGAAGCTGCCGTCGGACAGACGGACAGAATACGTGCCATGCGTGGCGGTGAACAGACCCATCTTATACGAGCGGTGGATGAGCGTGATCATGTCGCGGCGAGCGGCCAGCTCCTCGGAGGTATGAGAGCCGGGAATGAAATCGTCGAGCTTTGTGTGGCTGTTTGTCTCGCTCAGACGGTAGGCGTTTTCGGGCAGGGCGTGAATCTTGCCAAGCTTTGCGCCGAGAATTTCAAGGTTTGCGGTGTAGTTGAGCGTTTCAAAGCGCTGGAACGCCGTGAACATATCCGGCGCGCCGATGCAGACACCGTGGTTTTCCAGAAGCGCTGTGTCGCAGCCCTGTGCAAAGACCTTGCCGATTTCCGCGCCAAGCTCCTTGCTGCCGGGGATGGCGTAGGTAGCGATTTTTACATCCTTGCAGATGTGGCGGACGGAGGGAATCAGGTCGAGATCGGGGATCTTGCGCACGATGGAAAACGAGACAAGCGCGGGCGGATGCGCGTGCAGGACGGCGTTCAGATCGGGGCGCAGCTGATAGACCGACTGGTGGAACGGCAGCTCGGACGACGGTCTGTGCGGGCCGACGCACGTGCCGTCCGGATGGACACAGATGATGTCCTTACGCGTGAGCGTGCCCTTGTCCACGCTTGCGGGCGTGATCCAGATGTTGCCCTCGCTGTCGCGGATGGAGAGATTGCCGCCCGACATGGTGGTCAGGCCTTTGTCATAAATACGCTGCATGAACATGACAAGCTGGTCAGCAGGATGAATGTACTGAATATTCAAAATAGTTCCTCCCTTGTTGCGCCGACAAAAGCGGCGTTCGGATTGTGCGGTAACGCCCCATGGCCGTTCGTCCGGTTCGGCCGGGGGACATTCTTATTTTAGTAGGAAATGCGCATAGATGCAATGGAAATATTTTTGTCTTTCGGTGCAATTACAAATCAGACTGCACCTTTTTGTGGTTGTGCGGCTGCGGCACTTATTCCGGCAGCGATTGGAGAAAAGCAAGCAGCGCTGCCTCGCTTTGCACGGTGGCGGTGGGCGGTGCACCGGCAGGCGCTTCGTCCCTGCGGTTGAGCCAGATAGTGCGCCAGCCGCAAGCGGCGGCGCCCGTCACGTCCTGCGAATACGAGTCGCCGACATACACGCAAGGTGCACCGGCGGCGCGCTCAGCCAGATGGAAAATTTCCGGTGCGGGCTTCATCACGCCGCACACATCCGAAATGAAAATCAGCTCCGGGCGCACCCAAGCGGTGATGCCGAGGCTGTTGAGCTTGCCCCGCTGCGATGCCTCGCCGCCGTTTGTAATCACGCCGATGGCGCAGAAGCGTTCGCGGCAGAGATTAAGCACGGCGCGCATCGTAGCGCTCAGAGTGATATGACACTGTGCGTCAGCGTAGAGCGCCTGCATCTTGAGCGCCTGCTCGGGCGTAATGGCAATGCCCACGTCGCGCAGACCGGTCTGGTGGCGGTAGATGTGCATCTCGTCCATGGTGATTTTGCCGGTGTGCGCCGCAACGAACACCTCATACCCGCGGTGGATGACCGCATCAAAGGCCTGCATGGCCTTGTCCTGGTATTTTCCACCGAAAAAACGCGTAAACGCCGCCTGATAGGGGACGGAGCGGTCATAGAGCGTGTCGTCCAGATCAAAGAAAATGGCTTCGTGTTTCATGTGGCCTCCTGTGTGCCTGAAGTGGGTGCGCCGTCCGGCAGGACGGTCTGCATCAGATCGGAATACAGTGCGCTGCGCTGCAAAAAGCGGCGCGCATCCGGCTGCGATTCCAGCTGCGTCAGGAAAATCAGCAGCTCCTGACCCGCGCCGAACGTGTTGTGGATAAAGCGCATGGCGTTTTCCAACTGCGATTGCAGAAGCGTGTCCTGTGCGTCAAGCGCGCGGGTTCGCGTGCTGCACGCGGCGCGGAGCGCGCACAGATCGTCGGCATTGTCAATCAGCGTGTGCACCTGACGCGAAAAGGCCAGTTCTGCCGCCTCGTCGCGTGCGGAGAGCACGCCGCAGTCCTTTCGCACCTGCACGGCACGCTCACGCTGAGAAAGATGCTCGCGTGCGGCACGGAGCGGGTTCTCTTCGCCGTCCAGCGCGGAGAGAAAGCTTACGAGGCTTTGTACAAACGCGGCCTCCTGCTGGTATGTGCGCAGCGCGCGAAGAAGCGTATGCAGCAGAAATTCCATCGCGGCAAGGCGGCGGTCAAAGCGCATGGCCGCAAGCGCGCGGCTTGGCTGTGCATATCCGGAGAGAATTGCGTCCGTGTCCAGCGCCTCGCGGCAGGTGGCAAACAGCCGGTAGTAGGCTGCAAACGACGCGGCAACTTCATCGTGCTGGAGATACTCGCCGAAAAGCGCGTCCTCAATGGGAAAGTGATGACGCTCATAGCTGTAGAGAATTTCAGACAGATCCTCCCAGCCGCGCGCCGTGACAAAGCTGCGGCCATGCGCGTGCGGCTGGACACAGTAAAAATGCTCCGGATTCTGCTCAAGATACGCGAGAATTGCCGGGTGAAGCCCGCGTGAGCGCGCATAGGCGCGCCAGACCGGATAGCTTTCCGCAATGTCCAGCAGCTTGACGCGATCCATCGTTACCACGTCAAACAGCCGCGCCGACTGGTTATACTGCGGCGGGTTTCCGGCGGCAACGATGATCCAGCCCTCCGGCAGACGGTGTGTGCCAAACTGCTTGCTTTGCAGCAGCTGCAGCATGGCGGGCATCAGTGTTTCGGATACGCAGTTGATCTCGTCAAGAAATAAAATACCGCTCTGCTGGCCGGTTTTCGCCATGCAGTCATAGACAGCGGCCAGAATCTCGCTCATGGTGTACTCGGTGGCGGAATACGTCCTGCCGCCAAACTGCTTTTCACGGATGAGCGGCAGGCCAAGTGCGCTCTGACGCGTGTGGTGCGTCATGGTGTAAGCCACAAGGCCGATTTGCAGTTCGTCTGCCAGCTGCGACAAAATTGCTGTTTTGCCAATGCCAGGAGGACCCATCAGAAGCACCGGCCGCTGCCGGATTGCGGGGATGCAGAGCTGGCCGTCCGGTGTGCGCTCGGTATAGGCAAGCACTGTTCGGCTGATTTCTTCCTTTGCCTGTTTTATATCCATCGTTCGTCCCTCCCGGGCTTGTCCGCGTCTAAAACGAGCTTCATCGCCCAGCGCGGGATATTGATATCGTCATATCGGTATTGCAGCATGACAAACGCGACCGGGTATTCCGGCGGCTGCGGAGGAAAAACACCATAGCCGTCGGTAAAATACAGCACACCGCCAAGCTGCGGCAGCTCGCCGGAGGCGACGAGTGTGTCGATGTGAGAAAATGCCGGACGAAAGTCCGTCCCGCCGCCGCCATAGAGCGCCAGATGGTCAAGATACCACTGAAACTCGTCGAGCGTAGTGACAAGCGTATCCTGCTGCACTGCGCAGTCGCACTGGATAATGTGCAGACGGAAACGCTCAAAAAACAGCTGCTCGCGGCAGACAATGGCGTGCACCGCGGCAAGAAACTGCTCCACAATGCCGCGTGAGCAGGAGGCGGACGTATCGAGCACGATCACAAGCTCGCGCAGCTTCCGCTCCTCCGAGTATTCCAGCGGCTCAAGCAGCACCGCGCCGTCATAGTGCGCCATGCTGTAGGCGTACCACGAATAGGAAAAGTCGCTGTCGCTCACATGACGGTTTTCCCGCACAACGGAAAACGCACGCAAAAGCGCGGCAAAGCGCGTGTTGTTTTCTGGAAGCGCACGGAGCGTAAGTCGCTGATTCGCCGTTCCAGAGCCAATTTTCGGCCGGTCGGGCTGAAGATAGGGCGAAAGCCTTACAGTCTGCCGCGCCCAAAGCGCAGCCAGCTCTGCACCGTCGCCATCGCCAATTCCCGGGCTGCGCCGCTGCCGAGCGGAATTGCGCGTCCAGAAGCTATGGCTGTCGCGGGTAAACGCATCGCGCAGCGCGTCGAGGGAGAGAGGGAAACCGCCGCCAAGCTGATCGTATATGGCTCTGGCGGAAAACTGCGTGCCGTTGCGGCAGGCGTAGTAGGCCTTTGCAACATCGCCCTCCATCGGAAGAGACAGCAGCCGGTGCTGCAAAAAGACGGCGGTCATGTCGCACGCGAGCGTCCAGCGCGCCTCGTCGCGCCCGCCGCGCGTCCATGGATGGCCAAGCATGGCATGAAGCACGCTGTGCAGCAGCACGCCGCCGTCAGGCGCGTTTTTCTGCGCGGCAGCCTCCAGCCATGATACCGACGCATAGAAGAACCGGCCGTCACAACCGGGCTTTCCATTGCAGTCATGCCAGTCGAGCAGCCCCAGCGGCAGCGCCAGCATGGGCAGGCGGCGATAGAGCCTGCCGCGCAGAAGCTGATAGAGTTCCTCACCGCGTGGCATCGCACCGCCTCCTTGCCCGTTTAATATCGTTTAATATAGTATAGCACGTCCGGCGTGCAGTGAAAAGAAAAACGTCATTCTTGAGAACGCGGCTGATAGAACAATATGCATATATACACGAATTCTGTGGTTAAATATTCGTACGGCCGTTAAGAAAATGATAGGCGAAAAATTAAAA
>CAKTUT010000103.1 GCA_934621665.1 uncultured Oscillospiraceae bacterium
GATGATATCAGGCTTGACGCCGTATTTGTCCAGCGCTGCCTTTGCCTCAAGGCCGATGACGCTCTGGTGCAGCAGCACCTGATTGAGCACGCTGCCCAGCACATAGCGATAGCCCTCGTGCGTGGTCGCATCCTCCACAGCCTCAGAGATCGCGCAGCCAAGGCTGCCGCCCGTGCCGGGGAACTCAGCCAGAATCTTGCGGCCAACATTCGTCGTATCCGACGGCGAGGGCGTGACGTGCGCGCCATAGGTGCGCATGACCTCGCGGCGGAACGGCTTTTGCTCATAGCTGACCTTGACCATATACACGCGGCAGTCCAGTCCCAGATATGCACATGCCATGGACAGTGCCGTACCCCACTGGCCGGCGCCGGTCTCGGTTGTCACGCCCTTGAGCCCCTGCTGCTTGGCGTAGTACGCCTGTGCGATGGCGGAATTGAGCTTGTGTGAACCGGAGGTGTTGTTGCCCTCAAACTTATAATAGATCTTCGCCGGGGTGTTCAGCTTTTTTTCCAGGCAATAGGCGCGAACCAGCGGCGACGGACGGTACATCTTATAAAAATCGCGGATTTCCTGCGGAATTTCAAAATATGCCGTGTCGTTGTCCAGCTCCTGCTTGACCAGCTCATCACAGAAAACGTGCCGCAGCTCGTCAAACGTAATGGGCTTAAGCGTACCTGGGTTCAGCAGCGGCGCGGGCTTGTTCTTCATATCCGCGCGGACGTTGTACCAATATTTCGGCATCTCCTCTTCGGAGAGATAAATTTTGTAGGGAATCTGTGCCATAATCTTTACCAACCTTTCTGTTTACGCGCGGGATAGGAAACAAAAAACCTGTCCCGCAGTTTTCTTGTAAACTGCTGGGACAGGATCAATTCCTGCGGTACCACCCGGCTTGACACATCTGTGTCCACTTTGACTGTACGAACATACAGCGGTTCTTGTTAACGGAGTCCCAACTCCGGCTTACATCGGCGTCACACAGACACGTTCCGCTTGCCCTCGAAAGACCATTCGCACTCCCCCGCACGCGCCGCGCTTCCACCATCCGCAGCTCTCTTGACCGGCCAAAGGGAGGTTACTTCCTCTTTCTCAACGGTTTATCCTTTTGTTTGGATGCATTTTAGCACCGCAAAGCGCAGAAGTCAAGTGTCAATCTCAAAATTTTCAGCCGCTTGTAAAATGATACGAATGACCGGGATCATAGGCCATGTTATTGCTCTCGGAAATAAAATCCATAAAGCGCTTGGCCGCAGACGTGGGCGTCACGCCGCGCAGCGTGCACATGACCACCGAGCGCGGTGGAATCTCAAAGTCGGTTTTCAGCGGCAGAATCACGCCCCGGCCGAGGCCGGACTGCGAAAATTCCTCGGTCACGCATGCCACGCCAAGCCCGATACGCGCCAGCGAGATGAGCAGGTTGTGTGAGCCAAGCTCAATTTCCGGCTGGATTGTGACACCATGCGACTGGAAAAACTGCTCGATATAAATGCGGGAGCTTGCCTTTCGCTCCAGCAAAATCAGTGGGAACTGCGCAATCTCCTCCACAGAATACGGATGGTGGAAATCGCACGGATAGTCCGGCGCAGCCACAAAAACCGTATGCGTATCCACGCAGTGACGCACACAGTATATCTCTGCATCCTGATTCTCGCTGGCAAAGGCGATATCCACCTGTCCGCTGTGCAGATATTCCAGCACCATGCGGCTTGTGCCGTTCAGAATCCGGATGCGGATATCGGGATAGTCGCGGTGAAACGATTCCAGCCGTGAGAGAAGATACGTCTTTGTCACCGTATCACTCGCACCGATGATCAGTTCGCCCGTCAACAGCTCGCGCGACTGCGCGATTTTCTCCTCGCCGCTTTGAATCAGCCCCAACGCGTGCGTCACGTATTCCAGCAGCGTCTGCCCCTCTGAGGTCAGGCTGACGCCCTTGGTGCTGCGGGAAAACAGGCGCACCTGAAGCTGCTCCTCGAGCTGCTTGATCGACTGGCTGACCGCGGACTGGGAAATATACAGATTCTGCGCAGCGGCGGAGATATTTCCCATCCGCGCCACCTCATGAAATACGCGGTAAAGCTCCAGTTTGACTGCCATCGCGCCTGCTCCTTTCATAAGTGCGTGTTATATTTCTGATTAGATATATCTATTTTACTTATTGCATGATTCTGATTATAATAGTCAGGCTGTAAAATGTCCAGTATATTTTTTGTAATTTTGCGTCAGTTGACGCGCTGATAATCAAAGGAGATTTCCTATGCTGATTCGAAACGCCGAACAGGATATTGAACGTGTTCTTTTTACCGAAAAAACCATCGCCGCCCGCGTTGAGCAGCTGGGCGCGGAGCTGACCGCCCGTTTTGGCGACAAGCGTCCCGTTCTGGTTTGCGTGCTCAAGGGCGCGTCGTTTTTCTACATTGACCTCTGCCGCAGCATGAACTGTGCCATCGACATGGACTTTATCGCTGTGTCCAGCTATGGCCAGAATGCCAAGTCCACCGGCGTTGTGCGCCTGATCAAGGATCTGGACAACAACATCACCGGGCGCCACGTTATCATTGTAGAGGACATTATCGACTCCGGTCTGACGATGCACTATCTGCGCGAGCTGTTCACCGCCCGCCGCCCCGAATCGGTCACCACCATCTCATTCCTTGACAAGGCCGGCGCACATCCCAGCGAATATAAAACCGACCTGTGCGGCTTTGAAATCGCCAACGAGTTTGTCGTGGGCTATGGCCTTGACTATGCAAACTACTATCGTAACCTGCCGTATATCGGCGTGCTGCGTCCGGAGTGCTATCAATAACAAACCAGACACACAAAGCTTTGTAATTGTCATATTTTTCGCCCATTTTTTCAAAAACCTATTGACGCACCTGTGCGTCTGTTGTAGACTATTCAAACAAGTTCATAACCTCGCCAATATAGTTCCGGATAAACGGCCCGGATGTCTCTACCACAGCGCCACAGCTGTGACTATTGGAAGATTGCCGCCGAAAGCGCTGCTTTCGGGTTCAGGCTATTTTGGCAGCAGGGGTATTTTCCCCTGCTGCATTATTTGTATTTACGGAGGAAAATGCAATGCAGGCACTGAAAGATCGTATTCGCAAGGAGGGCAAAATTCTGCCCGGAAACATCGTCAAGGTTGACGGCTTTTTGAATCATCGTGTGGACTGCCAATTTCTGTCGGAGCTTGCCGACGAATTTGCAAAGCACTTTGACATCAATCAGGTTGACATCATCCTGACCGCCGAGGCCAGCGGCATCGCGCTTGCCGCGATCTGCGCCTATCGCTATGGAAAGCCCATGGTTTTCGCCAAAAAAGCCAAGAGCGACAACATCGAGGGCGGTCTGTATTGCAGTGAAATTTTCTCCTACACCTATAAGAAAAAGGTGACGCTCCTTGTCGCCAAGGAATGGCTGACGCCGGGCAGCCGCGTACTGATTATCGACGACTTCCTTGCCCGCGGCGAGGCCATGCGCGGGCTGTGTGAAATCGTCACAAACGCGGGCTGTGAGCTGGTCGGCATCGGCTGCGCCGTGGAAAAGGGCTTCCAGCACGGCGGCGACAAGTTGCGTGAGGCTGGCGTCAATGTCAAGTCGCTGGCAATCATCGAAAAGGCCGAGCCGGGCTGCATCGAGTTCCGCGAGGACGACTGATTCTTTCATTATTCTGTTTATAGCCGCTCAAGGGTTTTCCTTTGGGCGGCTGTTTTCTGTTTTGTGCCAACATCATAACCATGCCTTTGTTGACCCATATGTTTGTTCAGAGATTTGTTACACTCTGTTCATGAATTTCAAAAGTGAATATGCTAACATCAAACCGTTCAAAATTGAACTATTAGAAATTGAGGTGTCTGCAATGGAACCGAACGTCACTGCGTTCAATATCATTCAAAATGCAAACCGTTTTATGTCCGCCTACCACGCTGCGCTCCAGCCGCTTTGCGACACATCCGGTCTGCCGCAGGCTGCGATGGACATTCTGCTGTTTCTGGCCAACAATCCCGGTCACGATACCGCGCGCGACATCTGCCAGTACCGCGGCTTCAAGCCCGGCATCGTCTCTTTATACGTTGAGCGGCTGGCACAGGACGGTCTGATCGAGCGCCAGCCCGTCGCGGGCGACCGCCGCAAAACACGGCTGGTCTGCACGAGCAAGGCCGAGCCGTTGATTGCGCAGGGGCGCATGCAGCAGCAGAAATTTGCGCTGCGTCTGCGCGAGGGACTGACCGAGGCCGATCTGGAGCACTTTGCGCAGTGCATGGCCATTCTCAGCCATAACATCGACGCCATCAAAAAGGAAGGAATCTGACCATGCTGAAATTACTGAAAAACATGCGGCGGCGCGAGGCGCTTATGGCGCTTTTGTGCGCGCTGCTTGTCGTAGGACAGGTCTATTTTGATCTGCGCCTGCCAGATTACATGAGCGATCTGACGATGCTCATCAAGACCTCCGGCGCAACCGGTGATATTCTGAACGTCGGCCTGCAAATGCTCGGCTGCACGCTGGCCAGCGCTGTGCTCGCCATCGCCTGCGGCTACCTTGCCTCTAAAACCGCCTCCGGATTTAGCTTTACCGTGCGGGAAAAGCTGTTTGGCCACGTGATGGACATTGGCAATGAGGAGATGCAGGATTTCTCCGTTCCAAGTCTCATCACCCGTACCACAAACGACATTACACAGATTCAGATGATCATTGCCATGGGGCTTCAGATGATTATCAAAGCGCCGATTATGGCCGTATGGGCAATCATCAAGATTCTGGGCAAAAGCTGGGAGTTATCCGCTGTGACGGCAGCGTTCGTTGTTGTTCTGTGCACTGCGATTCTCTCGATCATGCGCGTCTGCATCCCGCGCTTCCGCATCGTCCAGAAGCTGACGGATAAAATTAACCGCGTTGCGCGTGAGAACTTGACAGGTATCAATGTGGTACACGCATTTAACGCCGAGCGCTATCAGAATGAGAAATTTGACGCGCCCAGCCTTGCGATGATGCAGACGCAGGAAAAAAATCAGAAGCTCTTCGCGTTGGTTCAGCCCAGCATGATGCTTGGCATGAACGGGCTGGCGCTGGTGATCTACTGGCTTGGCGCGGCGCTTATCAACAACATCGCCCTGACCGACGCCGCTGCGCGGCTGACCATGTTCAGCAATGTTCTGGTGTTCAGCACCTACGCAACCTATATTATCATGTCGTTTATGATGCTGGTCATGATCTATATGCTCTTCCCACAGGCACAGGTCTCGGCCGAGCGTATCAACGAGGTTCTGGAAAAGCAGCCGCATATCCGCGAGGGCGCGGTCAAGACCGCTTCGCAGACCGGCACCCTTGAATTCCGCGACGTTTCGTTCCGCTATCCGCATGCGCAGGAGGATGAGCTGTCGCACATCAGCTTCAAGGTGGAGCAGGGACAGACGCTTGCCATCATCGGCGCAACCGGCAGCGGCAAAACAACGCTTGTCAGTCTGATTCCGCGCTTTTATGACGCAACGCAGGGTCAGGTGCTGGTTGACGGCGTGAATGTCAAAGACTATACCTTTAACGCGCTGTATGACCGTCTTGGCTATGTGACGCAGAAAGCCGTTCTGTTCGCCGGCACAATCCGCGACAATGTGTTTTTTGGCCGCAGCCGTGCGCCGGAAGATGACGAGACGCTGAACAGTGCCATTGACCTTGCGCAGGCATCAGAGTTTGTAAACAAGTTCCCCGATACCACACAGCACCCCATTGCCCAGCTTGGGCGCAACGTCTCCGGAGGGCAGAAGCAGCGTCTTTCCATTGCCCGCGCGCTGGCGCGCAAGCCGGAAATCCTCGTTTTTGACGATTCGTTCTCGGCACTGGACTATCGCACCGACGCGCTTTTACGTGAGGGTCTTGCGCAGCAGCTGCATGACACCACCAAGGTCATTGTCGCTCAGCGCATCAGCACCATCCGCCACGCCGATCAGATCCTGGTGCTTGACCGCGGCGAGGCCGTCGGTCTTGGCACACACGACGAGCTGATGAAGACCTGCGATGTTTACCGCGAAATTGCGCTGTCGCAGCTCAGCGCAGAAGAGCTCGCGAAAGGAGGAAACTGCAAATGAGAAACAATATGCAGCCGATGCAAAAGATTGATATGAAAAAGTCGCTTGGCCGCACTGCCGCGTATATGCGCTCCAGCCTGCCGCTTATGATTTTCGCGCTGGCGCTGGCCGCGCTCAGTGCCGTCATGACCATCATCGGTCCGGATAAAATCGGCCAGATTGCTACGATCATATCCGACGGACTGCTTGGCGGTATTGACCTTGCGGCC
>CAKTUT010000104.1 GCA_934621665.1 uncultured Oscillospiraceae bacterium
GCTCAGCACCCCGCCATCGGCGGGCTGCCCAGTCTGTAGTTTTCCACCCTGTCGCGCGGCGGTTTTGAAAATCTATATTGATTTATTCTACCGAATGGAGTATAATCGGTATATACCGAAAACACAGGAGGCTACTCATGCCAAGACCACCACGATGCCGTCGGATCTGCAGCGCACCAAAGGTCGATACATTCTGCCCCAACGGATCCCGGGACGCCGCGCCGATCCTGCTGACGCTGGACGAATACGAGGTCATCCGGCTGGTTGACTTGGAGCAGCAGACCCATGAACAATGCGCAGCACAAATGGATATTTCACGTTCCACAGTGCAGGAAATTTACGAAAGCGCGCGGCGCAAGCTTGCAGCGTGCCTTGTCTATGGGAAGCCGCTGCACATCACCGGTGGGAGCTATCGTATCTGTGGAGGGCAGGAGCATTTGCGCTGCGGACAGTGCCGCCGGACACATGAGAACCGCAAACACAATACCGATCACGAAGGAGAAAATAGTATGAAAATCGCAGTTACCTATGAGGATGGACAAATTTTTCAGCACTTTGGTCACACCGCGCTGTTTAAGCTCTATGAGGTCGCGGACGGCAAGGTTGTCCGTGCAGAGGTCGTGGATACCAACGGCAGCGGGCACGGCGCATTGGCAGGCTTTTTGATGCAGCAGGGCGTAGACACCCTGATCTGCGGCGGTATCGGCGGCGGTGCGCAGACGGCGCTGGCGGAGGCGGGCATCCGGCTCTACGGCGGCGTCAGCGGCGAGGCGGACGCGGCGGTGGACGCGCTGTTGGCGGGAACGCTCAGCTACGACCCAAATGTCCGGTGCAGCCACCACGATCACGCACACAGCGAGGGCGGGCACGCCTGCGGTGAGCACGGCTGCGGACATCATGGCTGTCACTGATGCGCAGCGCAGGCTGAGACGTCTGAAATCATGCACAAAGCCATGCCGATTCCATGAAAAAGTTTGGCAAAAAAGTTTTATACCCGCGCTTGAGAGCGCGGGTATTTTCTATATAATCATTGTGAACATTGTTCATGTTGAGAGGGTGGGGGCAGATGTTGCACTCACTTCCGGATCATAAAAACCTTGAAGCCATCCGGTTTCAAGGTTTTTTCTTTTCCCATCGTCCCCATTTCAGTATCTGCGATTGGATTGCGGAATTGAAAAATACAAAGGCTGTTCTTATAAGGTGCTCAAGAACCGGCAACGTAATCCAAGTAGAAGCATCTGTGCACAGAAACACCCTAGGGTGTATCTCGCCACACAACGACCGGTAGACTTTCGCCCGCTTCCGCACTATAATGACATAAATAAGCTTGCAGAACAAAAATTGGGGGAGGCATCGCAGATGAACGACAGATGGATTGATTATGCAATTCGGATTCAAAGCATTGCGCAGGCAGGGCTTCAATACGGAAAAGACCCGTATGACAGAGAACGCTATACGGCTCTGCGGCAAATCGCCGCCGAAATGATTTCTGAAAAAACGGATATTCCGATAAATAAGGTCTATGGCCTGTTCTGTAATGAAACCGGATATCAGACGCCAAAGGTGGATACAAGAGCGGCGGTGTTTGTAAACGGCAGGATTCTCCTTGTGCACGAGCGAAATGGCAGCTGGGCGCTGCCGGGCGGCTGGTGCGATGTGGATCAGTCCATTGCGTCCAATGCGGAAAAGGAAGTCAAGGAGGAAACCGGTTTTGTGGTAGCAGCGGAACGGCTGATTGCCGTGCAGGACTGGCGGAAACACAACGTGACGAATTACGCCTATGGCGTGCTCAAGGCATTTGTCATGTGCAGATATGAAAGCGGAGAGTTTGAACAAAACCTTGAGACAACGGAGGCTGCATTCTTCGGCAGAGATGAGATACCGGAGCAGCTTGCGGCAGAAAAGACCACGCGGGAGCAAATTCGGATGTGCTTTGCGGCGTATGAAAATCCGGCTGCGCCGACGCTGTTTGATTGAATGCACATGACGTCCGGCGCACAGCATAACGTGTTTTCGAATGAAAAAGGCCGCTTCCATCTGGAAGCGGCCTTTCGCGTATTTACAATTTATGCCCAGACGAACCAGCAGTACAGATAGCCTACCATCACGGCTGTCAGCGTAAACGGTACACCGATGCGCAAGAACTCCGAGGCCTTGACTTCATAGCCTGCCTTGCGCAGGATACCGGTGGCGGCGATGTTCGCCGAAGCGCCGATAGGCGTGAGGTTGCCGCCGAGCGTTGCGCCGACCAGCAGACCGAAATACAGCACATATGGCGAGCAGCCCATCATGGCGGCCACGCCCTGTACAACCGGGAGCATCGTGGCGACATACGGAATGTTGTCGATAAACGCTGAGAACAGAACCGATGCCCAGACGATCAGCGTGTACATCAGGAACAGGTTGTCGCCGCCCAGCTTGACAAGCAGCGCGCTGATGTCGTCGATGACGCCATTGTGCGTCAGCGTGCCGATGACGACGAACAGGCCAGCCAGCAGCAGGAGCGTTTCATAGTCGATATCCTTGAATGCATCGGTAAGCGGTGCAAACGAACGGTTGCGGATATACGTGTAGATCAGGCCGACGATAAATACGCCCATGCAGATCAGACCGTTGGTCAGCTCCGGGCGGTTCGGGAAGAACGAGGCCGCAATCAAAAGCACAACCGTGCCAAGAAGCAGAATGCTCGGGACATAGTCGGTGACAACTGTGGGTTCGCCTACCTCAACGGGCTCGCGGTTCTTGCGGAAGATATACATGATAATGGGAATCGTGGCAGCTGCGCCAAGCTCCACCGCCCAGAAGATGCTGAACTTGCCGTCCATGAACAAAAAGTCCAGGAAGTCCATTCCCGCGTAGCCGCCCAGCATGATCGACGTGGTGTCGCCGACAAGCGTGGCCGCGCCTTGCAAATTGGACGAAACAGCGATGCAGATGAGAAGCGCAACCGGGCTTGTGCCAAGGCGCGTGGCAATGGCCAGCGCCACCGGCGCGACCATCAGCACGGTCGCCACATTGTCAACAAACGCGGAAATCAAGCCTGCGAATACTGACAGCGCAACGGCCACCCACATGACGTTCGGTGTTTTCTTCAGCAGCAGATCCGCCATGCGTTCAGGCATTTTTGACGTGATGAACAGCGACACCGTACCCATTGTGCCGGCCAGCATCATCAGGATGTTCCAGTTGATTTCGCCCAGCGCCGCCGAGAGCGGCATCGCACCCGAGACGACCATAATGACCGCCGAGGCCAGCGCCACCAGATAGCGGTGCTTTGGCAGCGCGATCATCAGTACATACGTCGCGGCGAACAGAAGGATGACAAACAGCTTCATAACATTCTCCTTGCTCTCTTATAATATAGTGGAAAGACTGACAGCCGTTAGACGCTGTACAGCGGAAAAAGTTCCCGCGCAGGCGGGAACTTTTTTAAAATTTATCGCAGCAGATTCTTATACGGCCGCACGGCGAAAATCAGCGCCGCAAGGCAGCCAACCAGTACCAGCGCCAGCATCAGTGAGCTGAGAAACAGCATCGAAAGGCACATCACGGCCTGACTTCCAATCAGGACATACCATGAGACGCGGCTTTTCACCGACAGAAACCAGATCATGCACCCCAGATTCACAAGACTCAGTGCCAGCAGCGCCGCAAAGAGCGGGTAGAGCTGGTTGATTATCGCGATGAGCGCGGGGAACGCCTCCGACAGCGCGGAAAATTCCGGAATTGCGGCCAGAAGCTGCACATAGATATCCTGATTGTAGTAGAGAATCAGCGAACAGCCATAGCTCAGCGCCAGATAAGCGCTGCCAATCATCGACAAAACCAGCACAAACGTCAGCCAGCCGCAAAAGCGCACGCGGCCGTTCTCCTCGCGCCAGACGGTTTGCTTGTGCGCGGGTGCGCCGTTTTGCGCCTGCGTGGGCATGACAGGGCGGCTTGGATCCTGCGATGACAAGTCGGGCTGATTCCACGGCTCGTCCGATGAATTTTCGCGTTTGGGCGGCTCAGTATAGCGGCGCACCAGCGCACCGCAGTCCGGACAGATCAGAACGTCGTCCGATACCTGCTTGCCGCAATTATAACAGGTCTGCATAAAATGCTCCTTTTCGCCGGTACGCATGGCGTACAGGCGCAGTGTTGCGTTTAGACCATTGTAGCGGGAAAACGCGGTAAAGTCAAACAGATCGTGCCAGATTGCGGCGGAAATGGCGCGCAACGCCAAGCAGAGCATTTTTTGCAATATTTTTAGCAGGAAAGCACATTTACAGTGCGACGCGCGTCCGTATAATAGAATACATAGCGCGGCGCGGCGGTAAGGCGGCCTGCGCCGGGCATTGCTTCGTATGTCACAGATTAAAACTGGGAGGAAATAAGAATGAAAAAGGGTAGCTTCTGGAAAAATTACGGATTTTTGATTCTGATGCTTACGGGCATTGTAGCCGGCTGCGTGGTCGGTGCGGTGTGGCCGGGCGCAACGGCGCTTGAGCCGATTGGCACGGTGTTTATTAACCTGATGTTCTGTGTGGTTGTGCCGATGGTGTTCTGCTCCATCTCGTCAGCCATTGCCAACATGAAAAGCGCAAAGCGCGCCGGTAAGATTATGGGTGTGACCGTGGGCACATTTCTTGTCACGGCAGCCATCGCGGCGGTCATTACATATATTGTCGTGCAGATTTTCCCGCTGGTGCAGGGCGAGTATCAGGTGATTGAAGAGGAAATGGGCAGCACGCTCGGCATTGGCGATATGATTATCAACTTCTTTACGAAGCCCGACTTTACCGAGCTGTGGAGCCGCAGGGCGATTCTGCCGCTGATTGTGGCGGCGATCCTCTTTGGCTTTGGCGTGCAGATGGCCGGCGGTCCGGAAACTAAGACGGCAAAGCTCTTGGAAGATCTCACAAACTGCATCATGAAAACCGTCAAAATCATCACCTACTATGCGCCCATCGGCTTTTTCGGCTTCTTTGCGTATCTGGTTGCGTATTATGGCCCGTCGCTCATCGGCGACTACAGCCGCACACTGATCATCTACTATGTGCTGTGCTTTGTGTATATGTTTATCTCGTTCCCGATCTATGCGCGCTTCGGCGGCGGCAAGGGCGCGGCAAAGCTCATGTTCTCCAAGCTGTTCCGTCCGGCTGCAGTGTCGTTCGGCACTTGCTCGTCGGTTGCCACCATCCCCACCAACATGGAAGTGGCCGAGGAAACAGGCATCTCTTCTGACGTGACGAATATCGTCGTTCCCATGGGCGCGACGATGCACATGGATGGCTCCGCCATGGCGGCAATCATCAAGGTTGCGTTCCTGTTCGGCATGTTCGGTCAGGACTTTACCACCGGCCGCGCCATTCTGGCGATGGTTGTAGCGGTGTTCTCCTCGGTTGCCATGTCGGGCATTCCCGGCGGCGGCGGCACGGGTGAGCTGGTGCTGTGCACGGTGTTCTTCCCTGACCATCTGGCCGTGGCCTATCCCATCGCGCTGGCGCTGGGCAATCTGGTCGATCCGCCCGCAACCATGGTCAATGCCGCGGGCGACTACGTGGTCAGCTTTATTGTCTCACGCTTTGTTGACGGTAAGGATTGGCTTCAGAAGCAGCTGCATAAGGGCGAGACGACTACGGTGAAATAAAAGAGAAAAAGTTTCAACTTTTTTCCCTGCGCGGGAATGCTTCGCAGACCTACTTTTTCTGTTGCGCCAGAAAAAGTAGGCAAAAAGAGGCGCTGGAGACGTCAATTAGCGCACTTGCGCGCAGAATTTTATGAAACGCCCTATTCGGGCGCAGATTTGCAACGATGCTTATGGCTTGCAGTGCTGACGAATGTACTACACGCAATAGTCGATAGCCAGAGACGGATTTCGATTCTGCTCTGTAATCGAAATACTGTATACATCACGGTTGTGCTCTTGTAGGGGCGGATGTGGGCATCCGCCCCTACAAGATTTTCGAAAATTGAAACGCACCTGCGTATTTGTCGGAAATTCTCCGGCGAATACGTAGGTGCGTTATGTTTATCGTGGCAGTCGATTCGCCAGTGTTCTTGCGTGGCTACGACTATCATTGGGAGCGCTGTTCTATACAGGCGGCGCTGTAGCTTAATCCTGTAGAGAGAATACCGTGTGCTGGCCGCAATGTACAATTTTGGTGCGCACCGTTGTGCTATCGAAAGCAGGAGCGGACAGCGTCGTCCGCTCCTGCAACGGATTCACAGACATTCTGCCCCCGCTCAGTCGGCGGA
>CAKTUT010000105.1 GCA_934621665.1 uncultured Oscillospiraceae bacterium
GTGCAGAACCGGCTTGCCGGGAACGTATTCAAAGTCCACATCAAAGAACCGCACGTCACCCTGAAGCGGGACAAGACGGATTGTACCGTCCTTGTCGATTCGTTTCCATGCCCAAGTGCCGGTACGCTCGGCACATTCGCAAAGCGCGCCGTTTTCTTCGCGGCAGTTGACCAGCGTTACTCTGCCGTCGTCGGCCTCCGGCTGCTGGTCAAGCAGATCAAAGATCCGGCTTGCACCTGCCACAGCCATGGCGACTGCGTTCATCTGCTGGGACACCTGCGAGACGTTGGCAGTAAACTGCTTGCACATGCCAAGATACGACGCGACAACCGAAATCGAAAGCGGCGCAATGATGCTGCCGGTGACGACCAGATTCTGAAGCGAGAGGTTTGGCAGGCGAGAGCCCAGCGTAACAAGCAGCCCGCCCGCAAACGCCGTCAAAACATACAGAAGATTTCCAATGTTGTTCATGATCGGCATGAAGATGTTTGCAAAGCGGTTTGCCTGCTGCGCGTCGGAGAACAGCTGCGCGTTCAGTGCGTCAAAATCCTTTTCGCATGCGGGCTCGTGGCAGAACACTTTTACGACCTTTTGACCGTTCATCATTTCCTCAATGTAGCCCTCAACCTTGCCGAGCGATTTTTGCTGCTGGACAAAGAAAGCGGCAGATTTGCCGCCAATGTTCTTGGTGGCGGCACTCATGGCGATGATGCCGAGAATGACGACCAGCATCAGCGGAACGCTATAGTAGATCATCATGCAAATAACACCTACAACCGTCAGTCCGGCTGAAAGCAGATTCGGCAAGCTCTGAGAGATGACCTGCCGCAGCGTGTCGGTGTCGTTTGTAAAGCGGCTCATGATATCGCCGCGGTTGTTGCGGTCAAAATAGGCGATAGGGAGCGTCTGCATCCGGCTAAACATCCGGGTGCGCGTGTTGTGCAAAAAGCCCTGCGTGATGTCGGCCATCAGCTGCGTGTAAATCGTGGTCAGAATCAGACTCACGACGTACAGGACAATCATAACGGCGATTACCTGCATCAGCTGCGGATAAATGCTCTGCCAGCCGGAGGTAAGCCCCTGCTCAATATAGCTGGTGATGGTCTCAATATACGCCGCGGGCGCAACGCCGATGATGGCGCTGAGAATGATGCAGATGAATACGATGCTCAGCTTGACGGGATAGTCGTGGAAAACCATTTTGACCAGACGGCCAAGAACTTTCGGGTCAAATTTACCGCGGCCTGCGCCGATGGGAGGCTTTCCATGTGCGGGACGATTAGCCATTTTCAGCACCTCCTGCCTTGTTCTGCGAATCATAGACCTCACGGTAGATTGCGCTGCGCGCAAGCAGCGCGTCGTGCGTGCCCATGTCGCTGATGCGGCCGTTATCCATGACCACAATCAGATCGGCGTCCTGCACTGAGGAAATGCGCTGGGCAATGATAAACTTGGTGGTATCGGGGATTTCGTCGCGCATCGCCTGACGGATCAGCGCGTCGGTGCGCGTATCCACGGCGCTGGTGGAGTCATCCAGAATCAGAATCTTCGGCTTTTTCAGCAGCGCCCGCGCGATGCACAGCCGCTGCTTTTGCCCGCCGGAGACGTTTGTGCCGCCCTGCTCAATATAGGTGTCGTACTTATCGGGGAAGCTCTGGATGAACTCATCCGCCTGTGCAAGCTTGCACGCGCGCACAAGCTCCTCGTCGCTGGCGTTTGCGTCGCCCCAGCGGAGGTTTTCTTTAATTGTGCCGGAGAAGAGCACGTTCTTTTGCAGCACCACCGAAACCTGATCGCGCAGTACCGTCATGTCATAGTCGCGCACGTCGATGCCGCCGACACGAACCGCGCCCTCGGTTGCGTCATACAGACGGGAGATAAGCTGAATCAGACTTGTTTTCGATGAGCCTGTGCCGCCGATGACACCGACGGTCATGCCGGATTTGATATGCAGATCAATATTCTCCAGCGCCATGCGCTCAGCGCGGGCAGAGTATTTGAAGCTGACATGATCAAAGTCCACACTGCCGTTCGGAACGGTCATGATGGGATTTTCGGGATTGTGCAGGTCGCTCTGCTCGTCAAGCACCTCGCCGATACGCTTTGCCGAGGCGGAGGCCATGGTGATCATGACAAACACCATCGACAGCATCATCAGGCTCATAAGTATCTGCATCGAATAGGTGATCATGCTGGCCAGCGCACCCACGTTCAGATAAGTACCGCCGCTTGCGATAATCAGCTTTGCGGCAAAGTAGCTGATGAGAATCCGGCAGATCGAGATGCAAAACAGCATCAGTGGATTGTTGAGCGCCAGCAGACGTTCTGCCTGCAAAAAGTCCTTGCGCACATCGTCAGATGCGGCGGTGAACTTGTCAATTTCATAGTCCTCGCGGACAAAGCTCTTGACCACGCGCATGCCCTGAATATTCTCCTGAATGGAGTTATTGAGGTTGTCGTACTTTTTAAAGACGGCGCGGAACAGCGGCATGGCGTGCTTTGCCATCAGGCCAAGGCCAAGACCGAGCACCGGAATGACGGCGGCAAAAATCCACGCAAGACGCTTGCCCACGCGAATGGACATGATAACGGCAAAGATCAGCATCATCGGCGCACGCACGGCAATGCGGATGAGCATCATGAACGCCTGCTGGACGTTTGATACGTCGGTCGTCAGACGCGTGACGAGCGACGAGGTGGAAAAGCGGTCAATGTTGGAAAAAGAATAGTCCTGCACCTTATAATAAAGGTCGTGGCGCAGGTTCTTTGCAAAGCCGGCGGCGGCAGTGGCGCAGAACCAGCCAGAGGCTGCGCCGCACAGCAGTGACAGCATCGCCACCACAAAAAGCCGCAGGCCATAGCGCAAAATGACATCCATGCCGCAACCGGACTGAATGTTGTTGATAAGATCTGCCGTCAGCAGCGGAATAACGCACTCACACGCAACCTCGCCAATGACAAACAGCGGCGTAAGAATCGTGTCGCGGCGGTATTCCCGGACGCATCCGGCAAGTCGCTTGATCATAGGTCGGATTCCTCCTTTTGATTTTCTGCAATGATATTTTCCGCTGCCATGTCGAGCAGACGGATGAATGTTTCTACCTCATCGTCGCGCATTCCGGTGATCATGGCCTGCTCCATTGACTGGATATGGCGGCAGATTTCCGCCTGAATTTCGCGAGCGGGGGGCGTGATGGCTACGCGCTTATAGCGCCGGTCATCGGGGTCAGGAATGCAGGTGATAAAGCCTTTCGCCTCCAGACGCTGTAAAAGACCAGAGACGGTTGGGTGCGTCAGATTAAAGCGCTTTTCAATGTCCTTTGGATAGACAACCTCACCGTCGTGCATAGACAGATAGCGCAGGACGAACGACTGCTGCCCGGTAAGACCAAGTGAATTGAGCTTGCGGTCAATGGCAAGACGGATATTGTTGCTTAGAATACGGATACGAGAACCGATATGGTTGTTTTCCACCAAATAATCTCACCTCCGATGAGATAGGTTGTATGCGACGGATATTATGTAGCATGCTACATTTTAACGGATGTGCGGAAAAAAATCAAGCCGGAGCTGCACGAAAATTTTCGTGCGGCTCCGGCCAGATTTGTTGATTTTTCTAGGGTGCATCATGAGCTTTCAGATACACCCTAGAATAGAACACTTAGAAGTGTGCCTCTGGCGGCAGGTTCAGCCGCCGCTCGCACAGAAACATCCCCTGCATCGGCGCAGCGCCGAGCAGCCGCCACAGGCGGGAGCACTTGCAAAGGAACGCGTAGTAGACGTTCCTGCCGCAGCCAAGAAGTGACTCAAAATTGGCCTGTCCTTTGGATACGATGACATCAGCGCTGTCGATGGCGGTTCGCAGCGCATCGCTGCAATAATCAAGCTCGGTTGCGGGAATGCACGAGCCGTTATCCAGAATTTCGGCCACGATGTCCATGCCGACGGCCAGCGCGTCGATGCGTGTGGCGTCGTTTTGCGCGATACCCCCGCGCACGGCGCACTGAACGTGCAGCGCGGGATGTGCGCGATGCAGCTGCTCGGCAAGTATGCGATCAAGTGCGATTTCTCCCGCGTTGTCGCAGAGAATCAGCGCCGTCTGCGCGGTAGAAAGATCGTTGCGGAAGTGGGTGTATTCGGTCTCGTCCAGCTCCTGCGCGGGCGTTGTGGCAATGGCCTCGTCCAGTTCGCGGTCAATCTTCTCCGCGTCCAGAACGGCGAAATCCAGATAATTTCCGGTGCGCGAGAATTTCAGAGCCATCTTGAGCGGGTCGTCTGCCGCGTCTACAATCTGGCGCACGCGCGGCAGCATGGCCATCACGCGCGCGTTTGCCTCGCGTTTGATTTCGGCGTAAGGGTCGCTGACGCCGTAGTATTTTTCAAATGCCGCCGTAAAGTGGGGCACACACCACGGCGCGGACACGCCGTCGGGTGCGTCGAGCAGACTCTGCAAGACCTCTTTCATAAAAGCCAGCGCCCGTGGGTCGTTTGGTGCGCTTTTTGTCAGCTGATACTGCCGGTTAACAAGACAGGCGATACACTGTGCGTCAAATTGCATGGGTAAGACTCCTTTACGCGGCAAAACGGCGCGCGATTCAAATTCAGAAAAATCATACACGATTGTGGCGAATTCGTCAATTGCTATTCTGTGTGCGCTGTGTTATACTGAAAAGACAAAAAATGCAGAAAAATGCGAGGAATCAAATGAAAAGTCTGAAAACACAGTACCAGCGCGGCGCACTGCTGATTCTGGCGGTGCTGCTGGTTTTTATGGTTGTGGGCTCGTTTCTGGATTTGCAGATTTCAGAGCTGCTGTATCCGGGACATGAAAACAGCGTAGGGCAGTTTTTTGCTGCGTTTGGCGAGTTGCCGGCGTTTACGGCGCTGAGCTGCGCGGGTGCGCTGCTGATTGTCTGGCGAAGCCGTATCAATCGCGATTGGAACGCGCTGATTGCGCTTATCGGCGTAGGTCTTGCACTGATGGCGCTGATTCTCTGTGTGCATGAGTCGGTTGACAGCGTCCCGGCCATGCCGCTGTGGGTGGCGCTGCTGGTCAGCGTGTTCGTCATGGCGGCGTGCGCGTTCGGCGTGGTTTTATATGCGCGTAATGCGTCGGCAAAAACGGTCGGACGTTTTGTGCTGACGCTTGTGATGGTTGCCATCGGTACAATGGTGCTGATCAACGTGATCAAAGTGCCTTGGGGGCGCGTGCGGATGCGTCTAATTGTCCAGACGGGCAACGAGAGCTATTTTACCCCGTGGTGGCAGGCAGGTACGGCGCTGAAAGACCGGTTGGTGGCCGAGGGCATCTCCAAGGATGAGTTCCGTTCGTTCCCATCGGGACATACGGCCTGCGCTTCGTGTGCGATGCTGCTGGCGCTGCTGCCCACGCTCAGCCGGGAAAAACGCAAAAAGACCGGCGCACTTCTGGCTGGCGGCTGTCTGTGGGCGCTGGTGGTGGCGTTTACGCGCATTTGGATGGGCGCGCATTTCCTGACTGACGTGACGATGGCATGGCTGATTACGCTTGGTATGACGGCCTTGAGCGTGTATCTGTGCTACTTTAATAAGAAGTTCTTTGATGCGTTTTGGCAGTTTGTCACACAGCTGCCGAATCCCTTTGGCCGCAAACAGCCGGAGGCTGCCCGCGAGGCGCACGAGGAGCTTTAATTTGAAAAGAAACCCGGCAGGCTCAGCCTGCCGGGTTTTGCTGTGGAAGCAGATTATTTCTGCGCGGTGAGATAGCGCGACAGCGGCTTGCGCAGGAGCGTCAGAATCACCAGAATCAGTACCAAGTCAATGGCGATGAAGCTGCCGTTATAGGCGGCCGCGTAGAGGTAAGGGTTCGTGAACGTGGTGTTGAACAGTTCAGTGGGTGCGAGCAGACGGAATGCGGTGATGCCGCTGGTGAAGTGGCACGCAAAACGCAGCAGACACGCGACGGTTACGCCGACGTACATGTTTTTACGCATGAACAGGGAAGCAACACCCAGAACGCCAAATGCAAGAATGTAGTCGAACAGGATGCAGATCAAACCCCAGCCGTAAGCGCCGTCCACTACGATCTGAAGCAGACCGAATGCGAACGTGGTGAGAATGCTCTCTTTCCAGCCCCAGCGCCAGCAGTAGATGAACAGCGGGAGCATCGCAAGGTTGATGCTGCCGCCCTGCGGCAGACTGAACAGGCGGATCAGACTGAGAAT
>CAKTUT010000106.1 GCA_934621665.1 uncultured Oscillospiraceae bacterium
CGCCGCAGCCTGCTTTTATGCGGCAGTGACAGGCTTCCTGCCGCCGGAATCGCTGGAACGGCTGGAGGAGGACTCGCTTCTTTCGCTGCCACAGGCGGGCGTGCCAGTGCCGGAGTGGCTCAATCAGGCCATTTTAAAGGCGATGGCTGTGCGCGCGGAGGATCGCTATCAGACAGCAGCGGAGTTTCTTGCGGCAATTGAGGGAAAGCCGCTGGAGGCTTCGACACCGCAGCCGGAAAAGAGCGGCCTGCGAGAACGGCTGCAAAGTGAGCTGGAGCGTCGAAAGGCAATTGCCGAGGAGGAAGCGGCGAAAAAGGAGGCGCTTCGCGCCAAAATTGCCGCCGAGGAAGCGGCGCGCCGTGAAGCAGCGGAAAAGAAAGCTGCAGAGGAGGCAGCAAGACGCAAAGCGGCGGAGGAACGCGCCGCGGCAGAACTGGCAGAGCGAAAAAAGCGTGAGGCTGAGGAAGCTGCGCGGTTGGAAGCGGAACGCGCGGCACGAGCCGCAGCGGAAAAAGCCGAGCGTGAACGCAGAAAAGCGGAGGAAGCGGCTCGCCGCAAGGCCGAGCAGGAGGCAGCAGAGCGCCGCAGAGCGGAAGAAAAAGCGCGCGCTGAAGCACAAAAGGCGGAACACGAGCGCCGAGAAGCGGAAAAGGCCGAAAAGCGCAGGGCAGAGCAGGCGGCAAAGCTTGCCGCAGAACAGGCAAAGCGCGAAGCGCGCGAGGCAAGGACGGCTTCCAGACAAAAGCAAACCGAGGAAAAAGCGGAACGAAAAGCGGCACAGCATACACAAACGCCCGCCGCAAAAACAAACGGTAGGCGTACTGCTGCGATTGCGGCGGCAGCCGCCGTCATAATCTGTACTGGCGGGGCGGGATACTTTCTGCTGCGGCCGGCAGCTCAGGCAAACAAGCCATCGGAAGCTCCGGCGCAGACCGTTTTGGATGTGCAGCAGGAGCGAGGGGATCAGCCGGAACTGCCGCGCGATGTGCAGATTGGCGGAAACGAGTATGCGATAACGCGGGAAACGCTTGATCTTGGCAATCAGACGCTGACGCAAGCGGATTTTGATGCATTGGTGCAGATGGATAATTTGCAGGAGCTTTGCCTGACGGTTGATGATGTGCAAACACTGGCAGAGCTTGCCCGTCTGCCGCAGCTGAAAACGCTGCGTGTGACGCTGACGAGCGAGAGCTATGATCTGCGGATGCTGGGACAGTGTGCGGCACTTGAAACGCTGGAGCTGGATGGCGAGGCTGTGCAGCTTGCGGATTTTTCCGACTTGGCGCAGTTGACAAGTCTGAAAACACTCAAGCTCCGCATGAACGGCCTACAGTGCCTTGCGGGCTTGGAGAACATGACCGGACTTGAAACACTTTGCGTTGCGGACGATGCGGAGCAGTGTGCATATGATGACCTCACGCCGCTTGCGGGGCTGACGCAGCTAAAAACGCTGGTGCTCCCGGCGCAGGAAAACAACGAACCGCTGGATATCGCGCCACTTGCAAATTTGACACAGCTGCAAAGGCTTACGCTTCCATGCTATGTGGCGGATCTGTCGCCGATTTCGAAGCTTACGGAGCTGACTTCGTTGACAGTAGCGCTTGCACCTGAGATTCATGAGCTGTCGGCGTTGGAAAATCTGACAAAGCTGACGCAGCTGTCGGTTTTATCGGCAGGTGACGAGTTGGATGAGGGCGGACTGGGCGACCTTTCTGCACTGGCGAGGCTGACAAAGCTGGAGTCGCTCAGCCTGACCGGCAACCGGATTTCGGATTTAACACCGCTTGCAGAGCTTACGGCGCTTTCGCATCTGGAGCTGAGCGGCGAGTGCATTTCGGATTTGTCGCCGCTGAAGAACGCGACGGCGCTGACATATCTGTCTGTTACCAATTACGGCTTTGACACGCCCAAGGTGACCGACTGGTCGCCGGTGGCGCATGTAAAGACAGTGGAAATCAATCAACCAGAGGGAGGAGAATGACCACCATGTCACAAATTGAATGTGGACGCGGACATCTTTATGATCCGAAAAAATACGCGGCCTGTCCCTACTGCAACACCGAGCAGCAGGCGGTAAGCGTGCCGTTTGGCGCGGCGCGCATCCCAGTGACGCAGGAGCAAAAGACCATGCCCCCGCGTATGGACAGCGCGGGCGCGCCAATATCGACGACACAGCAGCAGAAAACCATGCCGCCGCGCGGCTATGGTCTGTTTGGTGAGCGCACGGAAACGCAGCCAGAGCCGGTTGCAGTATCCGCTCCGGCCAAGACGCTTGGCGTTTTGGAGCAGACGGACGGCTTTGACCCAGTAGTCGGCTGGCTTGTGTGCACGCAGGGCGGTGTGCGCGGCCAGAGCTTTAACCTGCGCGGCGGCATCAATACCATTGGCCGCAGCGCCCAAATGGATATCAGCATTCCGGGCGATCTGACAATTTCGTCGGAGAACCACGCAAAGGTGACCTACAGCGCACGGAATAACCGCTTTCAGCTCGTTCCGGGTGAGAGCCGGAACATTGTTTACTGCAACGGCGAGGAGGTGCTTGCGCCGCTTGTGCTCCATGCGTATGATGTGATCGACTTTGGACAGACGAAGCTTCTGTTCGTGCCGCTTTGCTGTGAACAATTTTCGTGGCAGGAGGAGACGGAACGTGGGGCTGTTTAAACGAAAAGCGTCCCGAACGGTGCTTGACGAGGTAAAAACCGCGCCGCCGGGGCAGGGCTGCTTTGATTTACAGTTGGGGAATGTCCAGGGTATCGGCACACGGCAGACACAGGAGGACTCGTTTGCGTTCTCCGGCGCAAGCGGCGCGGCCGCGTCAACAAAGGACGGGGTGGTTGCTGTTCTTGCGGATGGCATGGGCGGCATGGCACATGGGCGCGCGTGCAGCGAGGCCGCTGTGGCGGGATTGTGTGCACTGTATGCCGAGCTTGGCGGCGATGCGCCTATGGATACGCTGAAAGCGGGTGTAGACAGACTGAACCAGTCAATTTTTGAACGCTTTGACGGTAAAAGCGGCACAACGGCGCTGGCGGCGTACCTGAATCAGGATGGTATCCGCTGGCTCAGTATCGGCGACAGCGCAATTTTTCTGCGGCGCGGCGATGGCGTGTACCAGCTCAATTGTGCGCACAACCAGTGCAACGCGCTCTACATCCGCGCGCTGAGTGAAGAGCCGATGAACCCGCTGCCTGCACAGCAGAACCCGGATGCACCGCGGCTTCGTTCATTTCTCGGGATGCGGGTAAGACCGGAGATCGATATAAGCATCCGGCCGCTCCCGCTTAAAACGGGCGATGCGATTTTGCTTTGCAGCGACGGCATCAGCGGCGTTTTAAATACGCAGGAGCTATTGCGGGCAATGTCACTTCCGCCGACGGAGGGATGCGCGCAGCTTGAGACGATGATTTTAGAGAAAAACAGTGGCAGTCAGGACAACTATACCGGCATCCTGATTGCGTATACGGGAGGAGCGATTTGTGATGAAGAAGCATAGAATCTTGAGCTTGGCGCTTTGCGTGGTGTTGGTATTCATGATGGCGATTCCGGCAGCGGCAGCATTTGACGCGAACGTGTTGGACGGCATTATTATGATCTACTCTGGCACGCCGGATGAGGACGGAAATATGCGCTATTGGCGCGGAACTGGCTTTTTTGTTGGCGAGGCAGATGAAAATCCGCAGTATATCGTCACGAACTGCCATGTGGTGGAGGAGTTTATCCTTGCAGGCAAGGGTGTTGGCGGCGGTGCGCTTCGCGTGCTGTTTGATCAGGACGACGAGGCGGAGGCATATCTGGTTGACTATGACGCGGAAAAGGATATTGCGGTTTTAAAGCTTGCCGAGCCGACGGACAAGCGTGTTGCGCTGACGCTGTGCCTTCCATCAAGCGAGCTGCTTGGCGCGGAGGTATACGCGGTTGGCTATCCGCTGGCGGCGGATATGACGGTACAGGCTGTGACGTCCTACAGCCAAAAGGACGCGACGGTGACAGGTGGACGCTTCAGCCGTCTTTTGACCGAGAGCAACACCGGCCGTCAACTGATTCAGACGGATACGGCGCTTTCGGGCGGCAATTCCGGTGGGCCTCTGATTGACGAGAGCGGCGCGGTTCTGGGTGTGAACACCTATGGGTCAAATCTCGACCAGAATCTGTTCTATGCGGTCAGCGTTTCAGAGGTTACGCCGATTTTAAAGCGTAACAGCATTGCCTTTACCATGGCGGATGAGGAAGCCGTGCCGGAGGCAGGACCGGAAAAGTCGGTTCGCTGGGTTTTGATTGCGGCGGCGGCAGTCCTTGTCGCGGCGATTATCGTTCTTTTGATCCTTTTGACGCGTAAGGGCGGCAAGCGGAAGCGGATCGGCGGCGTGATCCGGTCGCTTGCGCCGCAGCACAGTGGGCTTGCGGTGCAGATCAAAAATGCATCGGTCGTAGCCGGACGCGATGCGGCGCGTTGTACGCTGCTCTACCGCGATGGCACGCCCGGGGTCAGCAGCTGCCATTGCCAGATTCAGTTTGACGCGGCGAAAAAGCAGTTTGTTGTAACGGATCTTGGTTCAACGTATGGCACGTTCCTGATGAACGGCCAGCGGCTGAACCCGAATCAGCCGGTGAAGTTGGCTGCTGGCAGTAGAATTTATCTGGGCGAGCCGGATAATATTTTGAGTCTGGAGCTGGATGGCGTATGAAACTGACATCCTTTGTTTACAGCAGCTGCGGCGGGCGGGAGCGAAATGAGGATACGGTATGCACTGCGCAGAATGGTGAACGCAGCCTTTTTGTGCTGGCTGACGGCCTTGGCGGCCATGCACGCGGAGAGGTCGCGTCGCAGGTGGCTGCGGATGCGATGGTAAGCGCATTTCCTGACGCGCAGCCGGAGGCGCTGCTTGCGGCTGTAGGTGCGGCGAATCAGGCTGTGTTGGAAGCACAAGCGGAAAGCGGCCAGAAGAATATGAAAACGACGCTGGTGTGCGTGTCAATTGACGGTGCGCGTGCCGCTTGGGCGCACATCGGCGACAGCCGCCTGTATCATTTTTCCGGCAGCGAGATCAAGACCAAGACGCGCGACCACTCTGTGAGCTTTAAAAAGTACTTGGGCGGCGAGATTTCCTATTTGGATATCAATCATGATCCGGATCGGTCAAGCCTCCTGCGCGTGCTTGGAAACGAGACGTGCCAGCCGGAGGCACAGCAGACGGAGCTGAAGCCGGGCGACGCGCTGCTGCTCTGCTCTGATGGCTTTTGGGAGTATGTGTATGATCAGGAGATGGTGATCGACTGGCTGAAATCAGCTACGCCGCAGCAGTGGGTTACATATATGCTGCTGCGCCTGATTGCGCGCATCCCGGCGCACAACGACAATTGCTCGGTCATTGCGATATTTGTGGAGGATGAACCATGAAACAATGCTTCCGGGGGACGCTTTGCCTGCTGCTCACCCTGCTGCTGTGTAGCGCAGTGCTGGCTGCGCCCACGGCGTCAATTGTACGCGCGTTTGCAAACGAGAACACGCTCTGCACCTATCTGCGGCTGGAAACGGACGGTCAGGCGGTGACGGCAGCGGAGGCAAAGCTGAATGATGCAATCTGCGGCGCAGCGTCAAATCTTGGCACGGTGCAGCAGATGCAGTCGCCGGTTCACTATCTGCTTCTGGTGGATAACTCCACCTCAATGACGCAGTATGCGCCGCAAATTGAGGCGTTTGCGGCAGAACTGACCGAAAACGCCGGAGAGAACAGCCGCTTTACGCTTGGAGTGTTTGGCGAGAAGTTCTCACTGCTTGCCGAGAACATCGGCGCGGATATGCTGGATGAGCAGATGCAGGCAGTTGCGTATAATGCGCGCGCGTCGAGAATTCAAGACGGCATAGCCGGTGCGATGGCGTATTTCGGCGCGCTTTCGCGAGAGAATCAGGAGCTGCGCTGCATCGTTGCGCTGACAGACGGCGTCGTGTATAACTCGGACAGTGGCGCGAGCAGTTCGGAAATTTCAGACAGTCTGCCAAAATCAGATGCGCTGTTTTTTAGCGTGGTGTTTGGCGATGACGCGGATGCGCGGGCGGCGCTGATGCAGATGACGGCGGATTCCGGCGGGGACGCGTGGAGTGTGACAGAGGCGCAGAG
>CAKTUT010000107.1 GCA_934621665.1 uncultured Oscillospiraceae bacterium
GTGTCGTTCATTTCTTTCTGCATTCTTATATTATAATATAGTATCGCTTGCAATAAAGCGGAAAATATGCTAGAATTAACGTGTATTCGTATGCCAATTTGGCGGCGAATACCGATACGCGTGAAAGGAGCCGCTTTATGTACTCTTCTGCATATGTCTGGGCCAAGGTTCTGGGTCACATGGAGACCCGGCTGTCCGAACAGGTCATCTCCACCTGGTTTGACGAGGTGGACGTGGTGGAGCTGACGGACGAGCGGCTCGTGCTGTATACGCCGTCCAACTTCCGCAAGGATATGATTTTAAAGCGCTGCGGCGACTATATCAAGGACGCGATGATGGAGCTGTTTGAAAAGCAGATCGAGCTGATCGTGCTGGACGAAACGGAAATCGACGCATTTAAAAATCAGGACGGCAAGCCCGATTTTATCGAGTTTAACCCGCAGTTTACATTTGATTCGTTCGTCGTGGGCTCAAGCAACCGCTTTGCCCACGCAGCGGCGCTGTCGGTTGCCAATAATCCGGCCAAGACGTATAACCCGCTGTTTATCTACGGCCCGTCCGGCCTTGGCAAGACGCATCTGCTGTATGCCATCGCGGGCGTCATTCACCGGGCGCATCCCGACTATAACATCGTCTATATCAAGGGCGACCAGTTTACAAACGAACTGATTGCAGCCGTGCAGGAGGGCAAGAACATTGAGTTCCGCAGCAAATACCGCGGAGCGGATCTGTTCCTCGTGGACGATATCCAGTTTATCGCCGGCAAGAACTCCACGCAGGAGGAGTTTTTCCATACGTTCAACGAGCTGTATGAAAACCACCGCCAGATTGTCCTTACGGCCGACCGGCCGCCGCATGAGATGCTGCGGCTGGAGGATCGGCTGAAAACGCGCTTTGAGTGGGGTCTGATTGCTGATATTCAGCCGCCCGACTATGAAACGCGTATGGCGATTATCAAAAACAAGGCCGATTCCGTCGGCATGGCGCTGCCAAACGACGTATGCGAGTATATCGCCGAGAATATCACGACCAACGTCCGCCAGATTGAGGGCACGGTCAAGAAAATTCTTGCCTACCGTGACCTTGCGGGCATGACGATGGACGTGCCAAGCGTTGCTCGCGCCATCAAGGATATGTATAAGGGCAAGGCCGAAACGCTGCCCACGCCGGGTCTGATTGTCGGCGAGGTGTGCCGCTTCTATACCATCGACGAAGACGTGCTGCGCGGAACGCTTAAAAACAAAAATACCGCCGAGGCGCGTCAGGTGGCCATGTACCTCATCCGCAAGATGACAAAAATGAGCCTGCCCGATATCGGCAAGGAATTTGGCCGCGACCACTCGACCGTCATTCATTCGCTCAATAAGGTGGAAAAGGCGCTGGCCGACCCGACGTCTACGCTGAAAGACAATATCCGCGATATTACCGCAAATATCAATAGCAAGCTATAGCTTCGCAGACCTGCTTTTTCTGGCAAGACAGAAAAAGCAGGCAAAAAGAGGCGCTTAGGACGCGGGGATTTTACCGCCTCAGCTCAACAGCAAGCATCAGAATTGAACGCTGCGGCCACAACGACAAGGTTTTATTTTATCTTAAAATTTATCCACAGGTTGCTGTTGAATTTCACAAACAGACTGTGCACAACCATGAAACGCCTGTTTCACAATTTTGGCTGTTTATAACATTTGAAAAGTTGTCAGAGTGCCTGTGGATAAAAAAGTGTTGATATTTCAAGTCAAATTGGACTTTTCCACATAAGTTTTCCCTACTAGTGCTTACTACTAAAATTATCCGATCTTTCTTTCTAAGAAAGAAGAAAAGAGGAGCTCATATGAAATTTACCTGTGAAAAAGCACTGCTCGTCTCTGCCATTTCCGTTGCGTCGCGCACCGTCGCGCAGAAAAGCGCCATCACCGCGCTCGAGGGTATCCTGGTGCGCGCCGGCACGCGCGTGATGCTGACGGGCTTTAACCTCGAAACCGGAATCACCGTCGGTCTTTCCGCCGACGTGACCGAAGAGGGCGAGTGCATCATGCCCGCGCGGCTGTTCTTTGATATCATCCGCAAGCTCCCCGACGATATTGTCTCGGTCAGCGTGGACGAGAAAATGGCCGTATCCATCCGCGGCGGCATCTCCTCGTTCTCCATCAGCGCCACGCCCGCCGACGACTACCCGGATCTCCCCGACGTGGAGTCGGAAAAGGGAATCGGCATTCCGCAGCGCGAGCTGCGCGAGATGATCTCCGGCACGATCTTCTCTGCAAGCGAAAATATGGCGCGGCCGATTCATACCGGCTGTCTGTTTGAAATCTGCAATGAATCGGTTACGGTTGTGGCCGTTGACGGCTACCGGCTGGCGCTGCGGCGCTGGTTTGCCGAGGAATCGCTGGAGCGGACGCTGAAATTCGTCGCGCCGGCGGCGGCGCTGAAAGAGGTCGAGAAAATCCTCGGCGATACCGACGACAGAGCGCAGATCTATGTCGGCACAAAGCATATTCTCTTTACCATCGGCGACGCAACGCTGGTCTGCCGCGTATTGGAGGGCGATTTCCTTGACTGGCGGCGCGTGCTGCCGCAGGATAACCCCATTCGGCTGGCTGCAAACGTTGCGCGCATCACCGATTCCATCGAGCGCGTCGGTCTGATTATCTCCGAAAAGATCAAAAGCCCGGTGCGCTGCACGTTCGGCGAAAATACCGCCGACTTCCGCACCGTGTCTACCATTGGTGCGGCGCATGACGTCTGTCCCATCGCGGGAGACGGCAAGGATCTGGAAATCGGCTTTAACTGCCGGTATCTGCTCGACGCGCTGCGCGCCGTTCCAACAGAAGAGGTTTCGTTGGAGCTTATCAACGGTCTGAGCCCCATTGTCCTCAATCCGTGCGACGGAAGCGGCAAGTTCAGCTATATGGTTCTGCCGGTTCGTCTGAAAGCGGGGGAATAAGATGAAAGTACGCGTTACAAAAAAGGTTTCTGCACAGGCTGTGGAAATTTCCATTCATACGGAATATATTACCTTGCAGGATTTTCTGAAATTTGCCAACGCCGTTGAATCCGGCGGCATGGCAAAAAACATGGTGCAGAATGGGCAGGTCACGCTGAACGGCGAAATCTGCACGCAGCGCGGCAAAAAGCTCCATCCGGGCGACGTTGTGTCGTTCATGGGGCAGAAATACGCCGTGACACAGGAGAACGCATGAGGCTGGACGCCATCACGCTGTACGATTTTCGCAATTACCAGCATTTGCAGCTTGCGCTCGTGCCGGGCGTAAATCTTCTGGTGGGCGAAAACGCGCAGGGAAAGACAAATCTGCTGGAGGCGGTGGGGTATCTGTCCACCGGCAAGAGCTTTCGCACGGCGCGGCCGCAGGAGCTGATCCGCTTTGGCGCGGACTTTACCGATCTGAACGCGCAGATTTATTCACAGGGGCGCGAGCAGACGCTCCGTGCCGTTCTGTTCGCCGGACGGCGGCCAAGGCAGATCTTCATCGGCGGTGTGAAGCAGCGCAGCGCAGCGGCGCTGGAGGGGCTTCTGACGACGGTTCTGTTCTGTCCGGAGGAGCTTCAGGTGCTGAAAGGCGGCGCGGCAGGCAGAAGAAAGCTCATCGACGTCGCGCTGTGTCAGCTGCGCCCCGGCTATGCGCGGGCGCTGGGCGAGTATCAGAGGCTGCTTGACAGCAAGAGTCGGATTTTAAAGGACTATCACGACGCGCCGCAGATGCTGGAGCCTCTGCCGGAGTTTAATTACCGTATGGCACAGGTTGGCGCGATTTTAATCGGCTACCGCGCGCAGTATCTAAAGGCGCTGTCGGCGGCGGCCGGCGAGTATCACCGCGAATTTTCCGGCGGCGGCGAGACGCTGTCGCTGAGCTATAAGACCGTATCGACCGTCCCGGACGCATTCGCGCCGCGGCAGACGGTATTTGAGCAGATTTTGCAGCATCAGGAGAGCCATTACCGCGCGGAGCTTGACTCCGGCCAGTGTCTGACCGGGCCGCACAAGGACGATTTTGACGCGTCGATCAACGGCGCGTCCATCCGCGCGTTCGGCTCGCAGGGACAGACGCGCACTGCGTCGATCAGTTTGAAGCTCGCCGAGCGTGAGCTTTTCCGCCGCGACACCGGCGAAGAGCCGATACTGCTGCTGGATGATGTTTTATCCGAGCTTGACGCAAAGCGGCAGGACTTTGTCCTGAACCAGATCCGCACAGGACAGGTGCTGATCACCTGCTGCGAACCGGAAAAGCTGACCGCGCTTGGAAAGACGATTTTAATCCGTGCGGGACAGGTAATTGAGCAAAGCTGAAACGCTGCGACAAATTCAGGAGGGGCGTATGTATCTTCCCATCGGCATGGATTTATCCGTGCGAAGCCGGAGTGTGGTCGGTGTATTTGACCTTGATAATACGTCGTGGTCAAAGCGCACGCGCGAATATCTGACCGCTGCCGAACAGAACGGCGAGGTGGTGGAGGCAACGGACACGCTGCCAAAATCATTTGTGCTGACGTTTGAATACGGCCAGCAGCGCATCTATCTGACAAAATCCAATTCCGCCGTGCTGCAAAAGCGCATGGCGCATGGGCAAAACGCCCAGGAATAAAAGGAGTTCATGTATGACGGAAGAAATCAGAAGCGACATTGGAAACGATATCGTAGAAACCACATATGACGCCAGCCAGATTCAGGTTCTGGAGGGTCTGGAGGCCGTGCGCAAGCGGCCGGGCATGTATATCGGCTCGACGAGCGTATCGGGTCTGCACCATCTGGTGTATGAGATCGTCGATAACGCGATTGACGAGGCGTTGGCCGGCTACTGCAAGCACATTGTCGTGACGATCAACGAGGGCAACACCATCACCGTCAGCGACGACGGCCGCGGCATCCCGGTTGACATCCAGAAGCAGACCGGCAAGCCCGCGCTGGAGGTTGTCTATACCGTCCTGCACGCGGGCGGCAAATTTGGCGGCGGCGGCTATAAGGTTTCCGGCGGCCTGCACGGCGTGGGCGCGTCGGTTGTCAACGCGCTTTCCGAGTGGCTGGAGGTTGAGGTCAGCAAGGACGGCAAAATCTATCAGATGAAGTTCTCCCGCGGCCATATTACCCAGGAAATGCGCGTCATCGGTACAACCAACGGCCATGGAACGAAGGTCACGTTCAAACCCGACGGCCAGATGTTTGACACGCTGGAGTACGACTATGAGACGCTGCACACGAGAATGCGCGAGCAGGCGTTTCTCAACGCGGGACTGCACATCACCATCGCCGACGAGCGCAGCGAGTCAAAGGACAAGCCCGAAAAGGAGCGCTATGACTCCATGTGCTATGAGGGCGGTATCCGCGAGTTTGTCGCGTGGTATAACCGCAACAAGACGCCCATCCATCCGGGCGTGATCTATATGTCCGGCCGCAAGGACGATGCCACGGCGGAGGTTGCGCTTCAGTATAACGACTCGTATGCCGAGACGATCGTCTCGTTTGCAAACGATATCCATACGCCCGAGGGCGGCATGCACGAGGAGGGCTTTAAGCGCGCGCTGACAAGCGTTCTCAACGCATACGGTCTGAAAAAGGGCTATATCAAGCCCGACGACAAGGTTACGGGCGACGACGTGCGCGAGGGTCTGACGGCGATTGTGTCGGTCAAGCTGACGGACGCGCAGTTTGAGGGTCAGACAAAGGCAAAGCTTGGCAATGCCTCTATGCGCGCGCTTGTCAGTTCCGTTGTTACGGCGCAGCTGACAGAGTATCTGGAGGAAAATCCGGCCATCGGCAAGCTGATTCTGGAAAAGGCCATGATGGCAAACCGCGCCCGCGAGGCCGCGCGCAAAGCGCGCGAGGCCATCCGGCGAAAGACCGGTCTTGAGTCCGGCCAGATGCCGGACAAGCTGCGCGACTGCAACGACACCGACCCCACGCTTACCGAAATTTACATCGTCGAGGGCGACTCGGCCGGCGGCTCTGCCACACAGGGACGCGATTCGCGCTTTCAGGCCATCCTGCCGCTCTGGGGCAAGATGCTGAACGTGGAAAAGGCCAGAGCCGACAAGGTCTATGGCAACGACAAGCTTCAGCCTGTCATTACGGCGCTTGGCGCGGGCATCGGCGATGAATTTAA
>CAKTUT010000108.1 GCA_934621665.1 uncultured Oscillospiraceae bacterium
CTGCTATGGTAAGAGAACCAATGAGCAAACCCAGCAGGAAGAGTATTATGTGCTGAAAGATTGGAACAAGGAAGTTGTTCTGAAAGCGCTCGGCCATGACAAAGAGTATCATGAAGCTGTTGCATCTACCTGTAAAGATCAGGGCACAATTGAGTACTGGCACTGCAAGAGATGCGAGAAGAATTTCAGTGATGAGGCCTGCACCAAGGAAGTCACCGACGTGAAAGCACCGCTCGCGGCACATACGCTGACCAAGACCGAGGCAAAGGCAGCAACCTGCACCGAAAAAGGCAACAATGCCTACTGGACCTGCAGCGTCTGCAAGAAAGTCTTCTCTGACGCTGAGGGCAAGAACGAGACCACAGTTGAAAAGCAGACCATCCCGGCGCTGAACCATGACTACACCGGTGCGACGATTACCTACACGTGGACTGGCGTGACGGCCTGCAAGGCCGAGCGTACCTGCACGCGTGCGGGCTGCGGCCACGTTGATACCGTCAACGCAACCATTACCAGCGCTGTCACCACGGCTGCAACCTGCGAAAAGGCTGGCGTTCGTACCTATACCGCCACGTTCACCGGCGCTCCGTTTGTCAATCAGACCAAGACGGAAACCATTGCAGCAACCGGCCATAACTGGCATCAGACTTGGACTTGGTCCGATGCTGACAGATATAACAACCGTACCGCTTCTTTGACGCTGGACTGCCAGAACGCTGGCTGCGCCAAGTCCGTGAAGCTTGCAGCTAAGGTCACCTACAAGGTCACGCGTGAGCCCACCGCAACCCGCAAGGGCACCTGTGAGTGGACAGCTACCGCCGCCTATAACAATGTCACCTACACCGACACCCAGGTTGGCGAGCTTGACAAGAACGGCAAGCTCGATTACAGCTACTATTATGTTCTGTACTTTGAGACCAACGGCGGCAGTGCAATCCAGACCTACTTCTCGGATTACTACAATGTTGTTGATCTGACCAAGTACAATCCCACCCGCCGCGGCTATACGTTCGACGGCTGGTACTCGGATGTCACGCTTCGTACCCGTGTCACCTCGGTTACGCTGCGCGCCAACAAGCCAGTTGTCGTCTATGCCGGCTGGACAAAGGGCGAAACTACGCATAATGCCAATACCTGCGCTGCCTGTGCATTCCGTGATGTCAGCGTAAACGACTGGTTCCATGACTACGTCCGCTTTGTCGTTGACAACCAGATGATGCAGGGCACCTACACCAGCTGGTTTGAGCCGAAAGAAGATATGACCCGTGAGCAGCTCGTCCGCGCAATGTATCGCGTGGCAGGCGAGCCCTATGTCCGCGTCAACGGCGTGTTCAAGGACGTTAAGTCTACCGACAGCTTTGCAAAGGCTGTGGAATGGGCTGCAAACTACGGCATTGTCAACGGCGTTGGCAACGGCAAGTTTGATCCGTATTCCCCTGTAACCCGTGAGCAGATGGCTGCGATCTTCTATCGCTTCGCCAACTACGTTGAGAAGTACGGCTACACCACCTACCGCACGGTTGGCTTTGACTGGAACTACTCCACGAAGCTGACGTTCAAGGATGCGGATAAGGTCAGCTCCTGGGCAAAGGATGCAGTGGCATGGTGTGTGAAGAACGGCATCCTGTACGGCGACGCCCGCAACAACGTTAACCCGCAGTACAGCACCACGCGTGCTGAGGGCGCGGCAATCCTGACGCGTTTCTGCAAATAATCTGACTTGAAAGCAGGGGGCTTCGGCCTCCTGCTTTTTTATATGGTGCGTTTTCTCTCTTTTTGCGTAATTTGGCGAAACCACCAGACATTAACAAAAAATTTATGAATAACTTCTTGTATATTCACGCAAATTGTGATATTCTAGGATAAGCAATGGCGCAGTATTCTAGTCGGCTTTGCCGGTTTTGAGGAAGGGCCTAAAAATCCTTTAAAGGGCACATCTATGAATCCCGTGGTGTCTGCTTCTTACGCCCAGTCTGGGGTGGATGCTGGGGGGAGGCGTAAATCGCCTGCGGATGCAGGGCTGGCCCCAATGGCATGGGGAAGCTGAACCCTGTTTCCGTGGAGACCGGATATTGTGCAGAAGCGTACTCCCTTTGTGGTCAGCGACTTCTGTACGATACCGGATTGAACCTGCAATGCGGTGCTATGCGGCTTTATGCCGTGAACGCTGTGTGCAGTGTAGCCTGCCTTGCGTGAACAGGTCGGGAAAAAGGAGCGATGCGTCCGGTCTCATGGCCTTGAGATCTGGGCGATATCTTTTTGAAAGACTGTTTGCAAAAGAGGATAGAAACCGGAAAAAGCCGTTGTGGAAAGCACCTAGACTGTCCGTGTGGGCAGATATGGGATTGCGGTACGGACTAAGTGGCAATCGGGTATCGGCTGTGGAGACAGGCCGGCTTACGCACGAAAGGGAAACCACCTGACTCGGCGACGACAGGATGCGTATGGGGAAAACAAACCCGACCTAAGCCGTAAGATTAACCATATCTGCCGCCATTGTTCTTTATTTTATCTCTACAAATTTTCGCTATTGGCGAAAAGTGAACATGTGCGAACGGCTTTCGCACGGATAAGCTTATTTTTCTGTACGCGTAAGCGTACTTTTATTTACCTTTGCGAACGCGGGAGGGGCTCGTTTTGAGTCAAAATAAAAAGAAAAAAAATACAAAAATGCCGCGGCCGGACTACAAGTGGATCATCATGATTTTTTTCCTGACCCTGCTGATTTCCGGCATGATGTCGTTCGTCTCGTCTGAGCTTTTAAACGGCGCGACGATGGCGGCATCCTTTGCAATTCTGATCTGTATTATTCTGATCGGCATCGTATTTGATATTATCGGCGTTGCAGTCACCTCTGCCGAGGAAACGCCGTTTCACTCCATGGCCTCGAAAAAAGTGCCGGAGGCGACGGAAGCACTGAAGCTCATCCGCAACGCAAACCGCGTTTCGTCATTCTGCAACGACGTCATCGGCGACATCTGCGGCGTTATTTCCGGTTCTGCCTCAGCTGTTATCGCAGTGCGTGTATTTGCCGGAAAATCAAATAGCGCGCTACTGGATTTGCTGCTCTCGGCGACCGTGGCGGCGCTGACCGTCGGCGGCAAGGCTTTTGGCAAAACGTTTGCCATTTCCATGAGCACGTCCATCGTCCAGATGACGGCACGCGTCATTTACTTTTTTAAGCATCTGTTCAAGCAAAAGCCCCGGCAGAAGAAACAGAGCTGAGCCGGAGGAAACTATGATTCTGGAGACAATAGAAACAAGAGATGATCTGCTTCGGCTGACGCCGGAGCAGGACGAGCAGCTTTGCCGCGAAATTCGCGTGTTTTTGATCGAGCACGTGGCAAAAACAGGCGGCCATCTGGCGTCAAATCTCGGAATTGTGGAGACAACGCTTGCCATTCACAAGGTGTTTGACACGTCAAAAGACCGCCTTGTCTTTGACGTGGGACACCAGTGCTATGTACATAAGCTTTTAACCGGTCGCCGTGAGGCGTTTGATACGCTGCGCCAGTTTGGCGGCATGTCTGGCTTTCCAAAGCCATCTGAAAGCGTACACGACGCGTTTATCGCAGGGCATGCGTCGAATGCCGTATCGGTTGCACTCGGCATGGCACGGGCGCGTACGCTGCAAAAGGAGCACTATCACGTAGTTGCCATCCTTGGCGACGGCGCACTGACCGGCGGCCTTGCCTATGAGGGACTGAACAACGCCGGTGCCAGCCGTGAGCCGCTGATTGTCATTCTGAACGACAACGGTATGTCAATCACGCCAAATGTCGGCGCGATTTCGCGCTATCTTGCGCGTGTGCGGACAAAGCCCGGCTATCTGGATTTAAAGCTCTGGTATCGGCGGATGATGTCGCGAATCCCTGGCGGCAGAAAAATCTACAGTGTGACGCACAAGCTCAAGGCACGCATTCGCCGTAGACTGATCGGGCGGACGCTGTTTGAGGACATGGGCTTTACATACATCGGCCCGGTAGATGGACACGACGTAGAGAAAATCACCGAGCTTCTGCGCTCCTGCGTCCAGCTCAATGAGCCGGTATTGCTGCATCTGACGACCAAAAAGGGAAAGGGCTTTGCCCCGGCAGAGAAAATGCCGCAGAATTTCCACGGCGTCGGTAAATTTGACCCGGTCAGCGGACGGCCGGTTGTCTCAAAGACGCTTACATTTTCCAATGTGTTTGGCGCAGAGCTCACGGCAATGGCGCGCGAGAGCGACAAAATCTGCGCCATTACGGCAGCCATGCAGCGAGGCGTGGGACTTGAGGCCTTTGCCCGCGCGTTCCCAAAGCGTTACTTTGACGTTGGCATTGCCGAGGGGCATGCAGTGTCGATGGCGGCAGGCCTTGCCAAGCAGGGCATGACGCCGGTTGTGTGTATTTATTCAACATTCCTGCAGCGTGCGTTTGACATGATGCTGCACGATGTGGCCATCAGCCGGCTGCACGTGGTGTTTGCCGTTGACCATACCGGCTTTGTCGGTGCAGACGGCGAGACGCACCACGGCGAGTTTGACATAGGCTTTCTGCGACAGATTCCGGATATGAAAATCTTTGTCCCGGCAAGCCTTGATGAGCTGCGGCGGATGCTGCACATTGCCGTGTTGGAAACGCGCACTCCGGTAGCAATCTGCTATCCAAACGGCGGCGAGGGCGCATACAATGGCTGCTGTACATCTACGCTTGTTGCGCCGGGAACGGACTGCACAGTTGTAACGTACGGAACGCTATACAATAACGCCACTGAGGCAGCGGCTATCTGCGGAAAAAAGGGCGTCAGCGTGGAGCTGATCAAGCTTGCGGCAATTGACACCATCGACATTGACGCAATCTGCGCATCCGTTCAAAAAACAGGACATATCATCGTTGTTGAGGAGACAGCCGACCATGGCTGCATCGCCGACGCTATTTTTGCTGCGCTTCTTTCCCGTGGAATTGCTGCAAAGTGTGCGCGGCGCAATCTGGGACAGCGATTCCACCCACAGGGGACAATTGCGCAGCTGCGCACTGCGTGCGGTCTTGACGCGGAGAGCATTTCAAATCTGATTCTGGAGGTCACAGAGCATGAAGCATAAGGAGCGTCTGGATCTCCTGCTGGTGGAAAAGGGACTGGCTGAGACGCGGAGCAAGGCACAGGCCATCATTATGAGCGGCGAGGTCTATGTCAACGGTCAGAAAGCGGACAAGTCCGGAATGGAGATTCCGCTGGAGGCAGAAATTGAGGTGCGCGGCAGCGTCTGCCCATATGTCAGCCGCGGCGGCTGGAAGCTGGAAAAGGCACTGCGCGATTTTGGTGTTGACCCGGCAGGATATGTTTGCAGTGACTCCGGTGCGTCCACCGGCGGCTTTACTGACTGCCTGCTTCAGCAGGGTGCAAAAAAGGTGTTCGCAATTGATGTGGGCTATGGCCAGTTGGCGTGGAAAATTCGCTCTGACCCGCGCGTTGTGGTGATGGAGCGGACAAACATCCGCTATGTCACACCGGAAGATCTCGGCGAGCCGCTTGATCTTTCGGTCATTGACGTGTCGTTTATCTCGCTGAAAATCGTCCTCCCGGCCATCCAGAAGCTGCTCAAGCCGACGGGGCAGATTCTCTGTCTGATCAAGCCGCAGTTTGAGGCCGGCAAGGAAAAGGTGGGGAAAAAGGGCGTTGTCCGCGATCCGGCGGTGCACGAAGAGGTGCTGAATGACTTTTTGCAGCTTGCCGCGTCGCTCCAGCTTACCGTTCGCAATCTGACCTATTCGCCGGTTAAAGGCCCAGAGGGAAATATTGAATTTCTCGGCCATCTGTCGATGCAGCCCGGCGAAAGCATCCAGCCAGACATTGCCGCACTGGTACAGCAGGCACATGAGTCGCTGAAAGGAACTGTATGAAAATTGTAATGACGCCGAATCCCTATCGGGA
>CAKTUT010000109.1 GCA_934621665.1 uncultured Oscillospiraceae bacterium
GACCGCCGGCCAGCAGCATGGCCACGCAGCGTTTTTTCTGGAATTGCATATTGGTTCCTCCTGGTCATTATTTTTGTTTCTGTTCTCTGATCTTTTTCATTTTCCGCGAATTTTGCACAAATTTTTGCATAAACAGCCAGCCCCCGCGCCGAGGCTGGCTGCATATTACAATATGATCCTGCTGTATGGGCGCAGACATTTTGTGTACACCGGCCATGCACAGGCGTACAAAGCCGCCGCGCGCACAGGCATACCGGGGTACTGGCGCGTACCGCCGGGTGAAGCTTGCCGTTGTTTCCGTTTCATCCGCTGCACGCTCCTTTCTTTCTAGCAATATTTTACCACACGCCCCCGGAAGATTCAATGTTATTAAATGTAAAATTCCGCCGTTTCTTGCCGCTCCGCACACAAAAAGCGCCCTGGCCGGCCGCCAGGGCGCTTTTGACTCTCAATGCCTCGCTGGAGTTCCGCCGTGCACGGCGGAATAAAACATAGATTGTTTTTCCCGGCGGCGCGTACATCGAAAAAAACACCGTTCGCCCGGCCAGTGTGGAATTTTGACGCCACGCGTCAAAATTATGCGCGCAGCCGGGTGCAATTTCTTTCAAACGCGAACCCAGCAAAGCGGTTCGCGTTTGATGCTTTTTAATCTGCGAACTGGCTGTTATACAATCTCGCGTAGAAGCAGCCGTTCGCCAGCAGCTCCTCGTGCGTGCCCTGCTCGATGATGTGGCCGTCGCGCATGACCAGAATCACATCCGCCTCGCGGATGGTGCTCAGGCGGTGCGCCACCACAAAGCTTGTCCGCCCTTTCATCATACGGGCAAATGCCGACTGGATTTTCAGCTCCGTACGCGTGTCAATGGAGCTGGTCGCCTCATCCAAAATCAGCATTGGCGGCAGGCAGAGCATCACGCGCGTGATGCAAAGCAGCTGCTTCTGACCCTGCGAAAGACTTCCGCCGTCCTCGGCAATCACGGTATCATAGCCCTGCGGCAGGCGGCGGATAAAGCTGTCGGCGTGCGCGGCCTTTGCCGCGGCAGCCACTTCCTCGTCGGTTGCGTCGGGCTTGCCCATGCAGATGTTCTCACGGATTGTCCCGCTCTTGAGCCATGTGTCCTGCAAGACCATGCCGAACGCACCGCGCAGGCTTTTGCGCATCACGCTGCGAATTTCCTGACCGTCCACGGTGATCTCGCCGCTGTTCACATCGTAAAAGCGCATCAAAAGGTTAATCAGCGTCGTCTTGCCGCAGCCCGTCGGACCGACAATTGCCACACGCTGGCCGGGCTTGACATGAAGCTGCATATGCTCAATCAGCGGCCGCGACGGCACGTACGAGAACGAGACGTCCCGCATCTCCACACTGCCCGCTACATTTTGAAGCATCCCCGCCTCCGGTGCATCCGGCGTCTGCGCCGGCTCGTCGATCAGGTCAAAGATGCGCTGCGCGCAGGCAAGCGCGTTCTGAAGTTCGGTCACAACACCGGAAATTTCATTGAACGGCTTGGTGTACTGGTTGGCGTAGCTGAGGAACGTTGCAAGCGAGCCGACTGTAATTGCGCCCGCCACCGCCGCCAGCGCGCCCGTCAGCGCCACCGCCGCATAGACGATGCTGTTGACAAAACGCGTCACCGGGTTTGTCAGCGACGAGAAAAACGTAGCGCGCAGCGACGCTTTCTCCAACCGCCCGTTGATTTCGTCGAATTTTTCAAGGCTCTTTTTCTCATAGCCGAACGCCTGCACAACCTTTTGCCCGGCGATCATCTCGTCCATATGCGCCGTCTGCTCGCCGCGCGTCTGCGATTGAAGCTGGAACATACTATGCGTCTTTCCGGCAATAAGCTTTGCCGCGAACAGCGAAAGCGGCGTCAGCACCACAACCACCAGCGCAATCTGCCAGTGGATGCTGATCATAAACGCAAGCGTGCCAAGAATCGTAACCACGCCGGTGAACAGCTGCGTAAAGCCCATCAAAAGGCCGTCGGCAAACTGATCCACGTCGGCAATCACGCGGCTGACCAGTTCACCGCCCGGATGCGCATCCAGAAACGACAGCGGCAGCACCTGAATGTGCGCAAACGCCTCGCGGCGCACATCGCGCACCACGCGGAACGTCAGATGGTTGTTAACCACGTTCATCACCCACTGCACCAGTGCAACCGCCGCCGCAATGATTGCCGCCGTCAGCGTCAGCTTTGCAACGGCAGTGAGATTCACCTGTCCCGGCGCGGCAATCTCGTCAATCGCGTCGCCGATGAGAATCGGGATATAGAGCGTCCCGGCCACGCTTGCCACGGCGAGGAGGATAGACAGCGCCAGAAGCGGCCACGCGCGGCGCAGATAGGAAAGCACGCGCCGCAGCGTCTGCATGGAACTCTCGTCTTTCATCTTACGCTTCCTCCTTTTTATACTGGGATTCGTGAATTTCGCGGTAAACCGGACAGCTCTTCAGCAGCTCGTCATGCGTCCCCTGCCCCACAACTCTACCGTCGTCCAGCACCAGAATGCAGTCGGCATGGCGGATAGAGGATGTGCGCTGCGAAACGATAAAGACCGTCGGATGCTCCGGCAGGCTGCGCAGCGCCTTGCGCAGCGCAGCGTCGGTGGCAAAGTCCAGCGCCGACGCGCTGTCGTCGAGAATCAGAATCTGCGGCTTTCTTACAAGCGCGCGTGCAATCGTCAATCTCTGGCGCTGGCCGCCAGAGAGATTGCGGCCGCCCTGCTCAACCTCCGAGTCAAGGCCGCCCTCTTTTCCCTCCACAATCTCCAGAGCCTGTGCCGCCTCCAGTGCGTCGCCGATGGCGTCAAGGTGCGCCTCCGGATCGCCCCAGAGGAGATTTTCCAGAATTGTTCCCTGGAACAAAAGTGCCTTTTGCGGTACAACGCCGATCCGCCGCCGAAGCTCCGCCAGCGGCCAATCGCGCACATCCGCGCCCAGAACCGATACGCTGCCCTCTGCCGCGTCATAAAAGCGCGGAATCAGGTTGACGAGCGACGTTTTGCCAGAGCCCGTACCGCCGATCACGCCGATGGTCTGTCCCGGCTGCGCCGTAAAGCTCACACCGCTCAGCGCGTCGCCCGACGCGCCGGCATAGCGCAGCGCTACATTTTTAAATTCAACTGCTGGCGCGTTTTCCCGCAGCGCCGGCAGCTGCTCCGCACCGGTATCCCCCGCCGGAAGCTCCATTACGGCCTCGATGCGGTTTGCGCAGGCAACGGATTTTGTGATGTTCAAAATCAGATTGGCAAGCTTGATCAGCTCCACCAGAATCTGCGACATGTAGTTATAAAGTGCGATCACGTCGCCCTGTGTCAGCGCGCCGCTCTCCACCCGCAGTGCGCCTGTGCGGATCAGCGCCGCAATGCCAAGGTTTACAATGACAAACGTCACCGGGTTGAGCAGCGCCGAAATGCGTCCCACGTGGTTCTGTCCCTGCATCAGCTCCTGTGTCCGCTCGTCAAAGCGTGCTTTTTCCGTCTCCTCCTTACCAAACGCACGCAGCACGCGCACACCGGTCAGATTTTCGCGCGTCTGGCTGAGCACGCGGTCAAGCCGCTCCTGCACGCGGCGGTAAAGCGGAATGGTGACCAGCATAATGGCAAACACCACCGCCGCCAGCACCGGAATGACACACGTGAAAATCAGCGCCGCGCGCGTGTCGATGGTAAAGGCCATGATCATCGCGCCAAACACCACAAACGGCGAGCGCAAAAGCAGCCGCAGCGTCAGGTTGAGTCCCGACTGCACCTGATTCATATCGCTTGTCAGGCGCGTGAGCATCGTCGGCACGCCCAGCGTATCCAGCTGTGAATACGAAAGGCTTTGCAGATGCGCGAACAGCTCGCGGCGCAGCTGCGCTGTTGCGCCCACCGCCGCCTTTGCGGCAAAATACTGTGCCGTAACCGACGCGGCAAGCCCTGCAAGGCCAAGGCCGATCATCAGCAGTCCCATCCGGACGATATAGCCCGTCTGCGCCTGCGCCACGCCCCGGTCTATGATAGCCGCCACCAGCAGCGGCACAAGCAGCTCAAACGACGCCTCCAGCAGCTTGAACAGCGGCGCTAAAATCGACTCTTTTTTGTAATTTTTCAGTTGTTTCAGCAGTTGCTTCATATCATTCTCTTCCCGTTTCCGTGAAAATCAGTCTGCCTGACAGTATAGCACATTCATTCCGGCTTTTCCAGCCAAATACACCGCCAAAGCACCGCATTTTCTTTTGCAATTCACCATTCCGCGTGCTAGAATGAAAAAAACGGCGCAAGCGCCGGATTTGAGGAGGATATACCATGCGAGAAGCATATTACGGACACGAAAGCCAGATCAGAGGCGTTGAAGAAGTTCGCCTTGTCGGCGGCAAGGGCGATGGAATGCGGCTGTTTCAGGTTCGCAACGGCAAGGGACTGGAATTTACCGTCTCTGCCGACCGCTGCGCCGATATCTCCCGCTTGAGCTTCAAGGGCGACAATTACAGCTATTTCTCCACCGCCGGCTATGTTGCACCCGCCTATTATGACGATCAGGGGCTTGGCTGGCTGAAAAGTTTTACCTGCGGTCTGTTTACCACGTGCGGTCTTGACTATCTCGGTGCGCCGTGCGAGGACAACGGCGAGGCGCTCGGTCTGCACGGCCGCATCGGCAACCAGCCCGCCGAACGTATCTACTGGGACGAGGACGAGGAAAAAATCTGGCTGCGCGCGCACGTGTGGCAGGCTCAGATCTTTGGCCGCAAGCTGGAGCTGGTGCGCACAATCACGGTCTTCAAGGATCGCAACGAAATTTTGATCGACGACGCCGTCACAAATCATGCCGACTGCCGCAGTCCACTGATGATTCTGTATCATATGAACATGGGCTATCCGCTGCTGTCGGAAAATGCCGAGCTCTATATCCCCGCCCAGTCGGTCAAGGCGCGCGATGCGCACGCTGCCGAGGATCTTACCACATGGAACAAGGTGCTCACACCGACGCCCGGCTTTGCCGAGCAGTGCTATTTCCACACCTTTACCGGCAAGGAGGGGCTTGCCGCCATCTATAACCCCGACATTGCAAAGGGTCTCGCCATCCGCTTTGACACCGCCACGCTCGACTGCTTCACGCAGTGGAAGATGATGGGCGTCAAGGACTATGTCATGGGTCTTGAGCCGGGCAACTGCTATCCAGACGGCCGTCCAGCCGCGCGCGCCGACGGCTCGCTCAAGTATATCGAGCCGGGCGAGACGGTTCGCTTCCACATGCATCTGACCGCAATTGATGGCGCTGAACAGTGGAACCGTGTGAAAGGTTGATATCCGAGTGCCCCTGCAATCCCATGCCGGGATTCTGCGCCGCATCCGTAAACAGTATTCAGAAAGCACTTTTCTATGGAATACACGAAACTTGGCCGCACCGACATTGAAATTGCCAAGATCTGCGTTGGCTGCATGAGCCTTGGCAAAGCCGGAACGATGCACGACTGGACGATTGGCAAAGCGTCCACCGCAGAGGTTGTCCGGCGCGCACTTGATCTTGGAGTCAGCTTTTTGACACCGCCAACCAGCATTCCGCCGGAACGCGCGAAGAATACTTAGGGTGTATCTGAAAACGCCCAGCGTACCCGGACAGCAGGTCACATCATGAATTTTCAGATACACCCCAGAAGAAACATAAAAGCTCGTCGCAAGCGATATGACGCTTGCGACGAGCTTTGTCATGTGAACACTATAGCTCAACTGCCAATTTGGAGCACAAACCCGCAATCCAGCAAAGCGATTGCGGGTTTGAACAAAGAAAGACCTTTGCTGTCGAGGCGGGCGCGCCC
>CAKTUT010000110.1 GCA_934621665.1 uncultured Oscillospiraceae bacterium
CGCTTTGCCTCTGCCACAACGGCGTTTGCCATGGAGTGCGGGTAGTGCTCCTCAAGACACGCGGCGAGTCGGAGCATTTCCTCCGGCTTGTGGCCGCCGAACGGGATGATGTCGGCGACCGTGGGCGCAGCGTAGGTCAGCGTGCCGGTCTTGTCAAAGACAACGGTGTTTGCCTTGGACACGGCCTCAAGGAAGCGTCCGCCCTTGACCGAGATATGGTAGCTGCTGCTCTCGCGCATTGCGGAGAGCACGGCGATCGGCATGGAGAGCTTGAGCGCGCACGAGAAATCTACCATCAAAACGGCAAGCATCTTTGTCACGTTGCGCGTAAGGAGATACGTCAGCGCCGTGCCGCTGAGCGTATAGGGAACAAGACGATCGGCAAGGCGCGAGGCCTTGTCCTCGGCGGTGGATTTGAGCTTTTCGGACGCTTCAATCATGTGGACGATGCGGTCATAGCGTCCGCCACCAAGCGCTTTGTCCACACAGACGACGCATTCGCCCTCTTCCACAACCGTGCCTGCGTAGACATAGCTGCCGGGACGCTTGACAACCGGCATGGACTCACCGGTGATTGAGGACTGATTGATGCTGGCCTCGCCTGTGCTGACCGTTCCGTCCAGCGGAATAAGGTTGCCAGTGCGGACAACGATCTCGTCGCCGGGCTGGATATCGCTGATAGGGACAAGCAGCTCGGTTGCGCCGGTGCGCCGCCAGACCTTGTCCACGTTCAACGCCATTGCGCCCGCAAGGTCGGCAACCGACTTCTTGTGCGTCCAGTCCTCCAGAATTTCGCCAAGGCGGAGCATGAACATGACCGAGCTCGCGGTGGAGAAGTCGCCGCGCAGCATGGAAACGGTTACAGCGGTTGCGTCAAGGACGGCAACGGAGAGCTTACCGTGCCACAGCGCAGTGAGTCCCTCCTTGATGTACCTGATCGAGCGAAAGACGGCTATTGCCGTGGCGATCGGCGCGGGCAGGAACAGCCGTGAGATCACGCGGCGCATGACGGTCATGCCAAGCTGATCTTCGAACTCACGGTTGAGCGCGCGGGACGTGTGCTCGGGGACAAGCGCAAGCGATTCGGCGTGTGCGTAGGAAAAGCCGGACAGTGCACGGATTACGTCGGTGCGCTTGCCGGTATAGGAAATGATGGCGTCCTGCGTGCGGTCATAGACCGAGACTGCGCTCACGCCTGCGCAGTCAAGCAGCGCATATTCCAGCAGGTCGGCCTCGCGCAGTGACATCCGCCCGCAGAGCAGATGCACGCGCATCCGCCCGGCAGACTCGTGCAGAATTTGACACTTCATGAATAGATACCTCCAAAAAAGAAAGAGAGCCGCAACGCGGCTCTCGGGAACGGAAACTGCCAGACAGCCGCGCGATTATTCCGCAGCCGCTTTCTCGTCGGACGTATCGGCGACAACCTCTGCGGCCATTTCGGCTGCACGCTTGTCGTTCAGATCCTTGGCGTCGGCCAGAATGTCATCGGCATTTTCGCGGGCGGTGGTGACGGCTTTCATGACGCAGTCCTTTGCACGCAGAACCGCGGCGGTGGTGTGGGTATAGACCTGCTTTGCCTCGCGGCTGCTGAGAATTTTAATACCGGCAGTTCCAAACAGAACGCCTGCTGCAAACAACCCAATGTGCTTCATAGTGAAACCTCCTGCGACAAATCTATGATACAGAAATGCAAATGAAAAACGGTTAGTGATGACTAACCCTTGCTGCGGAAGTATTATAATACGCAGCTCGGAAATTTTCAAGAGCTATAGATGCAAAAAACGATGGATTATCCATGAAAATTGTGTGAATACTGCGCAAAAACGGCCTGCGCTGCCGAAAAGGCACGCAGGCCGGGGAATTACATTCCGTCCAGAACGCGGGCAAGCGCCGCGTCAAGCAGATATTTCTGCGAAAGATTGATCGCGCCAAGAATGTACGCATCGGAATCGCGCTTTGCAAAGCGGAGCGTCAGGTCGCGGTAATAGTGCGCGCGCACATGCTGCTGAAGCATGGAGCAGATGAGCGTGTCCTCCTCGCTGATTGCGCCGCCCACAACAATTACGTCAGGCGCGAGCAGCGTGGCGGTATTGATGATGGCGGCCGCCCAAAGCTGGACGGTGTGGTTCAGAATGTCCAATACGCCAAAATCCAGTGCCTGCGCCGCCTGCTGCAAAAGCCGCAATGTGACGGCTTTTGTGTTCTGCTGCAGCATCAGCTGCTGAAGCTGCGGCGCCGCACCGCGCGAGAGAAGATACTGCGCCTTTTCCAGCAGCAGTTCAAGACCGGCCTGCTCCTCCAATGCGCCCTTTGACAAAACGCTCTGTGCGCCGACCTGATCGGGGATGAGCACCATGTCGCCGATTTCGCCAGCGATACCCTCGCGGTCCTCATACAGCTCCCCGCCGAGCACAATGCCTGCACCAATGCCGTATTTGCCGGTGATGTTGATCTGGACAAGCGAGCCGCGCTCTGCGCCGCTTTTTAAATATTCGCCAAGCGCGCTCAGCCGCGTGCCGTTATATACCTGACATGGCAGATCGCTTGCTGCCGAGGCAAGCTCCGCGATCCGGCAGTGCTCCAGCGACGGATAGTTCGGAATTCGCGAGACAGTGCCGTCGGCGCGGCTGATGATGCCGGGGAGCGAGACAACAAGGTTCAGACACGGCACGTTTGCATACGCGCCGGAGAGCAGTTGCGATTTGAGCGCAAGCAGCTTTTGCGAGAATGCCTCCGGCGTCAGCGTGACGGCGGCCTCGGTGGAGACGCTGCACCGTGTGCTGCCGTAGAAGTCAATCAGATATGCACTCATGCAGTCACCGCTGAGATGGCAGTAGATAAAGAACGCATAGTCCGGGTGCAGCGAAAAAACATCCGGACGGCGGCCAAGCTGCTCGGAATTATCCTTGCCGCAGGAGATGATCAACCCGCGCGTTTTCAGCAGCAGCAGAGAGCGGCTGATGGTGGCGGCGGAAAGACCGGTTTTTTCGGCAATCATCGCCGCAGTCATTTCACCGCTGCTTTTCATTGCCTCCAATATCAGCATCAGATTGTTTTTTCGAATATTGAGCGTATCGGCCATCATTTGCACTCCCTTTGCCAGCTTGCGCCTCTATTATATCGGATTTTTCGGCGACACGCAAGCAATGTTCTTTTCAAGATGAAAAAATAAAACGAGAAATAGACGCCAAAAATGTGCAAGCAATCATGCAAGTTTATCAAAATTGCGTGAAAAAAGTAAAACAGACGCCGAAAAACGGAAAAATCAAACGTAATACTCGAAAAAGAAATGATTAATTGTGCATAAATTACGATTTTAAACTCGATATTTTGTGATAAAGTAAGATTTTTTCAAAATGAACAAAAATCGTTGACAGCGGAGGCGGACTTGTGCTATTTTACAATTGAAGCCGGGGATTCCACAGGGGAAAGCCGCGGCGTAACGTAAAAAGGGAGGAATAACAATGAAAAAATTGTCCGCAATCTTGCTGTGCGCCTGTATGCTGGTCGGTATGTTCACCGCCTGTGCAAAGACCAATGCGCCGGCCGCTTCCAACAACGACAAATCGTCTGACGCCATCACCATCGGTATCTCGATGCCTACCTACGCCGAAGAACGTTGGAGCGTAGATGAGACCGCAATGAAAGCCTACTGCGACGAGCTTGGCATCAAGTATGTCACGGCCTGCGCCGAGGGCGACAGCAACAAGCAGAAAGACCAGGTTTCCACCATGATCACGCAGGGTATTCAGGCGCTGATCATTGCGCCGAACGACGGCAACGCCGCCGCGGCCATCGTTGAAGAGTGCAAGGAAGCCGGCATCTATGTCATCTCCTATGACCGCATGATCACCGGCACAAGCGACCTTGATATGTATATCACGTTTGACTCCTGGTATCAGGGTCAGCTTCAGGGCAAGTTCATTGTCGATCAGCTGAAGGAAAAATACGGCGAGGTCAAGGGCAATGTCGTCATCCTGCACGGCGATCCCGGCGACTCCTGCGCACCGCTTTACTACGGTGGTGCTTATGAGCAGCTGAAAGAGTATGTTGATTCCGGCGCGATCAACGTCATCTCCGACAACGACTGCATCGGCTGGAACGTTGCCGAGGCGACCAAGCATGTGGAAAACGCCATGTCCATTGCCAATTCGCAGGGCATCACCATTGACGCTGTCCTGTCTCCGAACGACGGCCTTGCTTCCGGCGCAATTGCGGCGCTGGGTGATGATCTTGCAAAGCAGACCATCATCACCGGCATGGACTGCGAGGTTGCGGCCTGCCAGAGAATCCTTGCCGGCACGCAGTCCATGACTGTGTTTGGCGACTCCCGCGAGATGGGCCGCGTGGCAGTTGATGTTGCGGCAGCACTGGTCAAGGACGGCTCTTACAAGACCGACAAGACCATGGAGGGCACGGATGCCGACGGCAACACCATCGACGTTCCGGCAGTCCTTGTCACCTGTGAGTTTGTCGATGCCAACAACATGAACATCGTTATCGACTCCGGCTATCACACCCAAGAGGAAATCTACGGCAAATAAAACGTCGTTCGTAGCGTGAGGGTCGGCGGAGATGTCAGTTTTCGCCTGAATGCAATGGGGAGTGCTGCTTTGCAGCACCCCCTCCGCATTTGACCCGTGCATGATAACAGGAAAGGAACAGTGAGCGTATGGAAGACTATATCCTGCAAATGCAGCATATTACGAAGACATTCCCCGGCGTAAAGGCGCTGAACAACGTCTGCTTCAATGTCAGACGCGGCGAGATTCACGCGCTGGTCGGCGAAAACGGCGCGGGCAAGTCCACACTGATGAAAGTCCTCAGCGGCATTTATGGCTATGGCTCGTATGAGGGTGATATTGTTTTCGACGGCGAGGTACAGCATTTTTCCAGCATTCGTGACAGCGAGGAAAAGGGCATCGCAATTATCTATCAGGAGCTTGCGCTGTGCACAAACCTGAGCGTGGCCGAAAGCATTTTCCTTGGCGCAGAGGTCAAGGGAAAGGGCGGCCTGATCAACTGGCAGGAGACCTATAAGAAAACGGCGGAATGCCTTAAGCGCGTCCATCTGGATCTGAACCCCGAAACGCTGGTTGTAAACCTTGGTGTGGGTCAGATGCAGCTGCTGGAGATCTGCAAGGCAATCAGCAAAAACGCAAGGCTGCTGATTCTGGACGAGCCGACGGCAGCACTGACAGACAACGAATCCGACCATCTTCTCAGTCTGCTTGAGGAGTTCCGGCAGCAGGGCGTCACCTGCATCTATATCTCCCACAAGCTGGACGAGGTATTTAAAATTGCAGATACCATCACCGTTTTGCGCGATGGCCAGACGGTGGTTACAAAGGATAAAAAGGACTTTACGCAGAACCAACTGATTGCCAACATGGTTGGCCGTGAGCTGTCGCAGATGTTCCCGCGTGTGGAGCATACGCCGGGCGAGGTTGTCTTTGAGATGCGCAACTGGTGTGTCAACCATCCGCAGATCAAGGATAAGGAGGTTCTGCACAACGTCAACATCAACGTCCGGCGCGGCGAGATTGTTGGCATTGCGGGTCTGATGGGCGCAGGGCGAACAGAGCTGATGATGAGCCTGATGGGCGCATATGGCTCAAACATCCGCGGCGAGGTGCGCTTTGAGGGCAAGCCCATCGAAATCCACTCCTCGGGCGACGCAATCCGCAACGGCATTTGCTATGTCTCAGAGGACAGAAAACGTTACGGCTTGATTTTGGAGCAGGACATCAAGTTCAACATCAGCCTGCCGGTTCTGGAGCGGCTTTCAAACGGAATGC
>CAKTUT010000111.1 GCA_934621665.1 uncultured Oscillospiraceae bacterium
GAACAGTTCAATGAGCAGTTGTTTTCCAAGCTGACCGAGATCTCCCGTCACGATGAGGTCATAGTCCTGCGGCTTGCGCCCGGTATCGCGGAAGTGCGCGTTCAGCGTGTCGTATGCCGCAGGCGCCATGGCTGCTCCCATATTGTTCGCGTCCTTGATTCCAAAATCCTGAATACTGCCAACTGTTGCGCATTCGGTGCACGTACCTGCGATGCCAGACGACAGGATGCAGCAGCCCGCTGCTGTTACGGTGCGCTGAGCTGTGGGCGTGCGCTGGCCGCCGTAGGCAAGGGGAAAGCGATACTGCCGCTCGGCAGAGGCAAAATGCGACGAGGTCATGGCAGCGGCGTAATCCGCAAAGCCTGCATTGACGGCCGCAGCAGCCAGTATGAGCGACTCTGCCATTGTGGAGCACGCGCCGTACAGCCCCAGAAAGGGAATGGCTGTGCCGCGCAGTGCAAATGCCGACCCGATGCACTGGTTCAACAGATCCCCCGCGAACAAAACGTCAATATCGTCGTATTGAAGTCCGGCCTTACGCTTGGCTGTGTCCAGCGCAAGCTCCTGAAGTTTGGTCTCTGCCTTTTCAAATGTCTTTTGACCGAAGCGTGTATCGCGGCTGACATAGTCAAATGCGTTTGCAAGTGGACCGTCGCCTTCCATGCGTCCGGCAATGGCAGCGTGCGATACGATGACAGGCTGGCGGTCAAACACAACGGTCTGGCCGCCGCGTTGCAGCGAAGCCATACAATCCCTCCCAAGTTTTCTGGGATTAGTATGCCGAAAATGCAAAAAAATAACCGCGGAAGCAAAATTCCGCGGTCAATGTACCGGCAGGCCGGTACTGAGGAATGGAAAAAATGAAAAAGAAGTCGCACAGATATTCTGTGCGGCTTCCGTGGTTTTATACCTGTTTTTGAAATTTTTGAAAATCAACTGCCGACAATCCGGCGCGCGCCGACATAGCGCGAGGCATAGTAGGGATCATCCATCGGCGTGATGGAGACATACGAGCCATCGGCGTGAATAAACTCACCGCCGCCGATGAAGATGCCGACGTGGCTTGCCGCGGCGGAGGTGGCGTATGTCCGTTCAAAGAATACGAGATCGCCTGGCTGAAGATCGGTAACGGCTGTACCGTTTGCCATCTGCTGCGCTGCGGTGCGATAGATGCTGTAGCCCAGCTGCGCGTAGACATAGCGCGTATAGCCTGAGCAGTCAAAACCGCCCGACGGCGTTGTGCCGCCCCAGACGTAGCGGTAGCCGAGATACTTTTTTGCCTCATCTACGACCGTTTGACCGGGGGAGACATAGCTTGCTGCGCCGCCGGAATTGGTTGCGGGCTTTTGTGTCAGCTCCAGAAGATCGCTTCGGACATAGCCGGTAAGATCGCCAAACGTGACCTTGTACCACCCGCAGTTCAGACCAATGATATACGGCTGGTCGCCGGGCTTCAGCTGCGCCAGCAGCTCACCTGAGGCATCCGGCGCAGCGCGCAGATTGACGCTGGTTTCTGCGACATTTGCGTAGCCGAGGTCGATATTCTCACGTTCTTTAAACGTTATGTAGTCCTTGGACATATAACCGATTTGCAGATTATAGTCCACCAGATAAAAGTCGCCGGATTCGCGGATAATCACGACGTTATCGCCGCTATTTGCGTTATCCAGAATTTCCGCCGAGGTATCGGGCTTAGCGCGCAGACGCAGGCCGTTTGCGTTTACAATGCCGATGCCGGTTTTCAGTTCAATTGCTGATGCATTGAGCGCTGCGGCAAACGTAATAGATGCCGTAAGGGTCAGCGCGGCCAGCAGCCGATTTGTCTTTCTCATCATGACCTCCGTGCCCGGGAAGGGTTACTTGGCGTTCAGCGCCCGCTTGAGCCACACACAGCCAACATCCAAAGCTGTATAGAAACCGTCTTTTGTGCTTTTCTTTACAATGCGGTCTTTGGCGCGAACGTTGGGGTCGGTCAGCTGAAGCTCAACCGAAACCTTTGTCGCGATGTCCACGTCCTGCTCTTTCTTCGTCTCCAGAATTTGCAGCATGACGATATGCGAATCGGCCATAGAGCCGTAGTAGATGATGTTGTCCTTTCTCATCAGGGGAAATCCCTTGTACATGAGAATGTCTTTTTCCTCTGCCATAGAGCACCTCCAGATACAATGTAACCGAATTGTAACACATTGAAACAAAAATGTCAACAGATGCAACAATCGGTCCGTTTGCCGGGGAAAGGGAACTGCGGAATTTGGATGTTTTGGGCACGGGGGATGAGAGAATGAATGCTGCGAAAAAATCAGGCGGCTTGGTCAAGCAAGCCGCCTGATGTGCAGGTTCTATCAGTCAAACAGGTAGTGACGAACCAGCTCCTGAAGAAGCTCGTCGCGGTCAAGTTTGCAGATCAGACTGCGTGCGTTATTGTAATTGGTGATATAGGTCGGGTCTTCGGAAAGCAGGTAACCGACGATCTGATTGATCGGGTTATAACCTTTTTCGCTCAAAGAGCTGTAGACAGAAGTCAGGATGGCTTTCATTTCTTCTGCCGCGTCATCCGGGACCACGAATTTGATGGTGTTGCGTTCCATGCGGTTACCTCCCTTGCATTGTGGTTCTTTCATGCTACTATCATAATATATTGTGGCACAAAAGTAAATCACCTGAATATTTCAATTGTGTTACAAGTTGCAGGGAAGTATACCGTGTGCAGAAAAATTCAGCGTAGAACAACGTTCAGCTCATTTTTGAGCTTCTCAAGCACCGCGTTGACAACGCTGGTCGAATCCTCATCGGTCAGTGTACGGTCATCGGCGCGCAGCTCAAGGCTGAACGCAACGCTCTTCTTGCCGGCAGCAATGCCCGGGCCGCGATAGATATCGAACAGGTTGATCTTTTGCAGCAGCGAGCCCGCAGCCTCTGTGATGCAGCGCTCCAGCTGACCAACGGTCAGAGATTCGTCGCAAACCAACGCCAGGTCACGCGTGACCGCCGGGAAGCGCGGCAATGCGTGGAATACGCGCTCCTCCGCAAGGCTTGTGCGCACAACCTCAAAGTCAAGTTCACACACATAGACCTCTGTGCCAATGCCGTAGCCCTCGGCAACCAGCGGATGCACCTGACCCAGCACGCCGATCTTTTTGCCGTCGCAGACGATATCCGCGCAGCGGCCGGGGTGGTAGCTGGGATTCTGTGTGTCGGGGACATATTCGGCGGGCAGGACGTTCAGCGCGTGCAGGAGCGCGTCAATTTCGCCCTTGAGCGTGAAGAAGTTCTCCTTTTCGCCATAAGCGCCGAAGATCAGGCGTTTTGGCTCGTTCGGAAGCGGCTGGCCGTCAACCGGCAGATAGACGCGCCCCATCTCATAGAGCTTGACGTTCTTGTTTTTGTGTGCGTAATTGCGGGAGAGAATGTCCAGCATACTCGGCAGAATCACGGTACGCATGATGGACGTATCCTCACCAAGCGGGTTGATGATTTTGATCGTCTTACGCAGCGGTGAGTCGGCCGGAATGCGGATAGAATCAAAAATGGTGGGGGAGACAAAGGAATAGGTGATAATCTCACTGTAGCCAAGGCTGCGAGCCAGCAGACATGCCTGATTTTCCAGCGCCTCCGCAGGCGTATAGCCGCCGATGGTCGTTGTGCCGCGCATGGCCGTGGTCTCAATGCGGTTATAGCCGTAGTAACGGGCGACTTCCTCGGCAATATCTGCCATGCAGCGCAGATCGGGACGCCAGGACGGGACCTGAATCATGTTGCCCTTGACCTCGATTTCCTCGCGGCGCAGATACTCGATCATGTCATCACGGGAAATGTCCGTGCCGAGCAGTGCATTGATGCGTTCTGGCTCAAGCGGAAGCTCCACTTCCTGCGGAACGTAGTTGATCACGTCGATCATGCCGTCGAGCAGCTCGCCCGCGCCAAGCAGCTCAACGAGCTCACACGCGCGGTTGACGGCGGGAACGGTCAGCATCGGGTCAATGTCCTTTTCAAACTTTGCCGATGCGTCGGTTCGCATACCAAGCGCCAACGCCGTTTTACGGATGGACGCACCAAGAAAGTTTGCAGATTCAAAGACAACGTCAACGGTGTCGTCCACAATTTCGCTGTTCTCGCCTCCCATGATGCCGGCAAGGCCGACGGGCTTTGTCTCATCTGCGATGACCAGCATATCGGGCTGAAGGTTACGTACAACGCTGTCAAGCGTGGTGAGCGTCTTATCCTCGCCCGCGCGGCGGACGACGATCTTGCCGCCCTTGACGTAGCGATAGTCAAACGCGTGCATCGGCTGGCCGTATTCGACCATGACATAGTTTGTGATATCGACGATGTTGTTGATGGGACGGATGCCGGCCGCACGCAGGCGCTGGCGCATCCACTTTGGGCTGGGCGCAATTTTTACATTGCGCACCATTCTGGCAGAGTAGCGCAGGCAAAGATCCTCCGCCGTGACCTCGACGTCGAGAAGCTCCGGCAGATAGCCGATTCCACCGCCGTGGACGACTGGCTCGTGATGCTTCATGGGAACGTTGAACGCTGCTGCCGTCTCGCGCGCAAGACCGAGCAGGCTGTAGCAGTCGGGACGGTTGTTTGTGATCTCAAATTCAACGATAGAGTCGTCATTGCCAATGACCGCGTTCATGTCCTCACCAACGGTGCAGCCCTCGTCATTGAGAATCCAGATGCCGTCGGCATAGGCCTCGGGGCAGTCGTGCTCGGTCAGCCCGAGCTCCTTGTACGAGCAGAGCATACCGCACGATTCTACGCCGCGCAGCTTGCCGCTGGTAATGTGCACGCCGCCGGGAAGATCGGAATTGTCCTTTGCAACCGGGACAAGATCGCCCTCGTGCACGTTCTGCGCGCCGGTGACAATCTGGATGGGCGCGCCGTCGCCGGTGTCAACCTGACAAACCCACATATGGTCTGAATTTTCATGGCGCGTCATGGAGAGAACCTTACCGACGACTACGTTTTTGATCTCCGCGTCCATGCGCGTGGTGGTTTCTACTTTCTGACCGGCGATGGTCATGATTTCATCGTATTCGCGGTCGGACGCCTGAATATCGACAAACTCGGAAAGCCATTTTCTTGAAATGTTCATTGCGTACCCTCCTTAGAACTGCGACAGGAAGCGGATGTCGTTTTCAAAAATCATGCGCATATCACTGATCTTGAAGCGGCGCATGGCCATGCGCTCAAGACCGATGCCGAACGCAAATCCAGAGTAGACGTTCGGGTCAATGCCGCAGCCCTCAAGCACCTTGGGATGCACCATGCCGGCGCCAAGCAGCTCAATCCAGCCCTCGCCCTTGCACGTGGGGCAGCCTGCGCCCTTGCACTTGAAGCATTGCACGTCAACCTCACAGCTGGGTTCAGTGAACGGGAAATGATGCGGGCGGAAGCGAATAACGGAGTCCGAACCGTACATGGCCTTGATCAGCGTTTCCAGCGTGCCCTTGAGATCTGCCATAGTGATGCCCTTGTCAATGACCAGACCCTCGATCTGGTGGAACATGGGCGAATGCGTTGCGTCAACCTCGTCCTTGCGGAATACGCGGCCGGGTGCAAGAATACGGATAGGCGGCTGGCCAATGGCCTCCATGGCACGAATCTGCATAGGGCTTGTCTGCGTGCGCAGGAGGACGGACTCGTCATCAGTTGTATAGAACGTATCGCTGCGGTCGCGCGAGGGATGATTTTCGGCGATGTTGAGCTTTGTAAAGTTATAGTCGGCAAGCTCAACCTCCGGACCGTCCAGCACCTGGAAGCCCATGGAGATGAACAGCTCCTTTGCC
>CAKTUT010000112.1 GCA_934621665.1 uncultured Oscillospiraceae bacterium
GCTTCATGTTGCCCGTGCCGGAGGCCTCCTTGCCAGCGATGGAAATCTGCTCGGAGAGGTCTGCCGCCGGGATGATAATCTCGGCCAGCGACACCTTATAGTCCTCCACAAACACAACCTTCAGCAGATCTCTTGTCTGTGGGTCATTGTTGACCAGCTTCGACACCGCCACAATCAGGCTGATGATCTGCTTTGCGCGGATATAGCCCGCCGAGGCCTTGGCCGCAAAGACAAACGTACGCGGCACATATTTGCCGTTCGGGTTGTCCTTGATCTGCAAGTACAGGCTGAGGATATGCAGAACGTTTAGCAGCTGGCGCTTATACTCATGCAGGCGCTTGACCTGCACGTCAAACAGGCTGTCGGGGCTGACGGCCACGCCGCCCACACGGGCGATATAGTCGGCCAGCTGCTGCTTTTTCACGCGCTTGACGCGCTGCAAAGCGTCAATTACCTGCTTGTCGTCCTGATAGGCCAACAGCTTTTCAAGCTCGCGCGCATCGCGCGTAAAGCCGTCGCCGATCAGTCCGCGCAGAAGTCCCGTCAGTTCGGGGTTTGCCTGACACAGCCAGCGCCGGTAGGCGATGCCGTTTGTGACGTTGGTAAAGCCTGCGGGATTCATGTTGTAATAGTCGCGGAAAATTGTTGTCTCCAGAATCTGCGTATGAAGCTTTGACACACCGTTTACCATATGGCAGCAGGCAAGGCAGAGGTTTGCCATGCGCACCTCGCCGTTTGCAATCACGGCCATATAGTCCCACTTGCCGGGGTCGTTCGGATAAACCTGGTGCAGCCGCAGCATCAGGCGGCGGTTAATTTCCTCCGTAATGCCATAGATGCGCGGCATCTGCTCGCGGAACAGATCAACGCTCCAGCGCTCCAGCGCCTCCTGCATGACGGTATGGTTTGTATACGAAAGCGTCCGGCACGTGATGTCCCACGCCTCGTCCCAGCCGAATTCATACTCGTCCACCAGCAGCCGCATCAGCTCCGGTACACACAGCGCCGGATGGGTGTCGTTGATGTGGATGGCAACCTTGTCGGCAAGGTTTTTGAGCGTATGATACTGCTTGAGATGCGCTTTCAGGATGCTTTGCAGCGACGCCGACACCAGCAGATACTGCTGCCGCAGGCGCAGGCGCTTGCCCTCAATGTGATCGTCGGCGGGATAAAGCACTTTGGAAATCGTCTCAGCCATGGTGTTCTGCTCCAGCGCGCGGACGTAGTCGCCGCGCGAGAACGCCGCCATATCAAAGCTCTGCGGCAGACACGCGCTCCAAAGCGTCAGCTTGTTGACGGCCTGCGATCCATAGCCGGAGATGAACATATCGTGCGGCACGGCCGTAACGGCGTGATAGTCGGTCTGGCTGGCGCGGAACTTGCCATTCTCATCCACCCATTCGTGTACCTGACCGCCGAAGCGAACCTCAACCGCGTCGTCCTTGCGTGCGCGCAGCCACACATCACCCATTTCCAGCCAGTCGTCGGGGAACTCCACCTGCCAGCCATCGACGATTTTCTGACGGAATATGCCGAACTCATAGCGGATGGAATAACCCGTCACCGGCAGGCCAAGGCCGGTGGCCGCGTCCATATAACACGAGGCAAGACGGCCAAGGCCGCCGTTGCCAAGACCCGCGTCCGGTTCCATCTGGCAAAGATGCTCAAGCGAGAAGCCCTTTTGCCGCAGCAGCTCATCCACCGTATCCAGCATTCCCAGATTGTAGAGGTTATTGCGCAGGGACGTGCCAACGAGGAACTCCATCGACATATAATAGACCTGCTTACCCTCTTTTTCGCGCACCTGCTTTGCAAATGCGGCCTGTTTTTCCTCCAGATCCATCCGGGTGAGCGTGCACACGGCACGGTAAATCTGCTGCTCCGTTGCGTCCTGCGTGTTGCATCCAAACATTCGCAGGCAAAGGTCGTTGAGTCTTGCCAGAACTTTTTCGTTTGTCATAGAATTTTTATCCCTCAATTGCTTTCTTGTATAGCTCCATATATTCCTGCGCGGGCAGCTTCCAGCTGCTGTCAATCGCCATATCGCCGCGCGCCAGCCGCAGCCACTTGTCCGGCGCGTCATAGAACAGCGCCAGCGCCCGATCAATTGCCGCAAGGAAATCATCGGCGTTGTAGCTCTGGAACGTAAAGCCGCGGCCGGCCTCACAGTCTGGATCATACGGCCAGACGGTATCGCGAAGGCCTCCGGTGGCGTTGACAACCGGAACCGCACCAAAGCGCATCGCAATCAGCTGCGACAGGCCGCATGGCTCTGCCTTTGACGGCATCAGATACAAATCCGCGCCCGCGTAGGCCAGATTTGCAATCTTCGGGTCAAATTTCAGGCACACCGCCGACTGACCGGGATAGCGGCTTTGCAGATAGCTGAGAAACCACTCATACTTCTCCTCGCCTGTACCCACAACCAGCAGCTGCACACGCCGCTGCATCAGCCGCTCGGCGATATAGCACAGCAGGTCAATGCCCTTATGCCCCGCAAGGCGCGTAACCATAACGGCAAGCGCCGTCCCCTCATCCTCGCGCAGACCGGTCGCGCGCTGAAGCGCCAGCTTGTTCTCGCGCTTTCCCTCGCAGACGGTATCGCCGTTATAAAACGCGGCCAGCCCCACACTTGTCTCCGGGTCAAACAGCTGCATATCAATGCCGTTCGTAATGCCCGAAAAGTATTCACCCTTTTGGCTGACAATATCGGCAAGACCATGTGCATAATACGGATAGTGCAGCTCCTGCGCATACGTCCTTGAGACGGTATTCACGCGGTCAGCCGTCACAATGGCGGCTTTCATAAAGTTGCTGCACTCGTCAAAGGCCAGAATGCCGTCGCACTCGGGCGCAAGCCCCAGCACCTCACGGTTAAAGTCCAGCCCGGCCTTGCCCTGATACTCAATATTATGGATGGTGAACACGCTTCTCACATCCGGAAGCGCCTCATGATACTCGGTTTTCAGCAGCATCGGAATCAGCGCCGTCTGCCAGTCGTTGCAATGAATCACGTCCGGCTTCGGTCCGACAAACGCGATCGCCGCCAGGACAGCCTTGCTGAAATAGGCAAAGCGCTCGCCGTCGTCGGGCTCGCCATAAATGCCCGCGCGGCAGAAGTAGTGCTCGTTGTCGATAAAATAAATCTTCAGTTTTTTGCGCCGCGATTTCAGCCGCAGCACGCCGACGTATTCGCGCCGCCACGCCATCTGCACCTCAAAGCTTCCCAGAAACTCCAAGTCCCACGCGCCGCTTGCCTTGATTGCGCCGTAATACGGCAGAAACAGGCTGACCTCGTTGTGCGGGATTCGGGAAAGCTCCAGCGGCAGTGCCTGCATCACGTCGCCAAGTCCGCCGGTTTTGATAAACGGCGCGGCCTCCGACGCAGCCATTGCAATTCTCATACAACCGCTCCTTTGCCAATGACCAGCGGATGATCCGGTGAGCCGAGCAGGCATGTGCCGGGTTTGACCTCCACGTTCTTATCCAGAATGACATAGCGCAGCTTTGCGCCGACGCCGATGCGGCTGCCCTGCATAATCACGCTGTCGCGCACATCTGCGCCCTCGTCAATTTCCACCTCGCGGAAGATCACGCAGTTTTCCGCATAGCCAAACAGATGGCAGCCATCGGCCAGCACGCAGTTTGGCGCCTGACCGGTCTGGCCAAAGAGCGTGGGCACTGCGTCGCGAACCTTGGTATAGATGGGAATTTCGCTGCGGAACAGGCTGTGGCGCACATCCTCGCGCAAAAGCGCCATGCTGTTGTCAAAATACTCCTGTACGCTCTCGTTGAACAGCGCCACATTACGGAACTCATAGACGTTGACCTTGAGCCGCCCCTCCAGATATTCCGGCAGCAGATAATCGCGCTCAAGATGGTATTTGCCGTGCGGCACCATCTCGCGGATAACGGAGATGAGCTTTTTGCGATCCATGATGAACATGCTCATGCCGGTCAGATAATCCGCCGGGGCGCAGTAGCCCACCGCCATATCGACAAGGCTTCCCTTTTCGTCCAGCTTCAGCGCCAGCTGCTGACGGCGCACGCCGTCGGTCTGCCCGCGCTTTGCAACCACCGTCACGTCGCAGCCGGAGGCAATATGCTCCTCCACGATCTCAAGGAAGTTGATTGCGCACAGAACCGTGGTGTCGGACAAAACGACATAGTCGCTGTTGTTGCGTTCCAGAACCGGCAGCGCCGTTTGCAGTGCCTCCAGCTTGCCGCGGTACGCGCCGGTGTGGCCGGTTGCATACGGTGGCAGGAAGCGTACACCCTCGCCCAGCTGCAAGTCCCATTCCTCGCAGTTTCCAAGGTGATCCATCAGCGACTGATAGTTGTATTTTGTAATGATACCGATATCTCGGATACCGGAGTTTGCCATGTTGGAAAGGATAAAATCGACCTGACGGTAGCGGCCGCCAAAGGGAATGGAGGCCGAAGTTCGCTCTTTTGTCAGCTCGCCCATGTTGTTGTCATAGATATTGGAAAAAATAATACCCATTGTATCCATTGCGGTTACCTCCCTCTCTTTCCGGATTACAGGATCGTGCCCTCGGCAACGATCGTGCCCTCGGGGATGGTGTGATCCTTGCCGATTACGGCGATTTTACGCTCCTCGCCGGGCGTATAATCGCCCACGTGCGCACCGGCCTTGATATGGCAGCCCTCGGCCACGATGGCACTGCGGATAACCGCACCGTTTTCCACAGTGACGTTCGGCATGATCACGCTGTCTGTGATTTCAACGCCCTTGCCGATGGTGCAGCCGGTGGAGATGATCGAATGTTCAATCATGCCATAGACCTCGCAGCCCTCGGCGATAAAGCTCTCATGGATTTCGGCAGATTTTGCGATGAAGCTGGACGGCATAGCCGTATTTCTGGCGTAGATCTTATTGCCGGACGTGCCGTAGATGTTAAAGGCCGGATTCTTGCCGAGCAGGTCCATATTCGCCTCCCACAAGCTCTGGATCGTGCCGACATCTTTCCAATAGCCCTCAAAGGAATAGGCCATCAGCTTGTGGCCGTCCTCCAGCAGACGCGGAATGATATTCTTGCCAAAGTCGTTTTCACTCTTGGGGTCAGCCTCATCGCGCTCAAGATACTCACGCAGAATGCTCCACTTGAAGATATAGATGCCCATCGACGCGTTGGTGCTCTTCGGCTTTTTGGGTTTCTCCTCAAATTCATAGATCGTGCCATCCTCGCGCGTGTTCATGATACCAAAGCGGGATGCCTCGCTCAGCGGCACTTCGCGAACGGCGATGGTGCAGTCGGAGTCGGTCTGCTCATGATAACGCAGCATCTTGGCATAGTCCATCTTATAGATGTGATCACCTGAGAGAATCAGAACGTTATCCGGCTGATAGCGCTGGATAAACGGAATATTCTGATAGATGGCGTTAGCCGTGCCCTTGTACCATTCGGAGTTTTTGCTCTTGGCATACGGAGGCAGAACCTGCACGCCGCCGTGTGAACTGTTCAGCCCCCATGGCTGGCCGTTGCCGATGTATTCGTTCAGCTCCAGCGGCTGATACTGCGTCAGAATGCCGACGGTGTCAATCTTGGAGTTGACGCAGTTGGAAAGCGGGAAATCAATGATGCGGTACTTGCCGCCAAAGGGGACGGCAGGCTTTGCGGTGTTTTCCGTCAGGACCATCAGCCGGCTTCCCTGACCGCCGGCCAGCAGCATGGCCACGCAGCGTTTTTTCTGGAATTGCATATTGGTTCCTCCTGGTCATTATTTTTGGTTCTGTTC
>CAKTUT010000113.1 GCA_934621665.1 uncultured Oscillospiraceae bacterium
TGGTGGTGCAGGAAGCAGCGGAGATGATGTTGTCTTCCTTGGTCAGGGACTTGTGGTTGACGTTGTAAACGATAGTGGGCAGATCGTTGCCAGCCGGAGCGGAGATAACGACCTTGCGGGCGCCTGCGTCAATGTGAGCCTGAGCCTTGGCCTTGCTGGTGTAGAAGCCGGTGCACTCGAGCACAACGTCAACACCCAGCTTGCCCCAGGGCAGATCAGCAGCGTTCGGCATCTTGTAGATGACGATCTTCTTGCCGTCGACAACAATGTAGTTGTCCTCGCCCTCGCCCTCATGGAAGTCAACGGTGTGACCCTGAGCGACGTAGTTGCCCTGCGTGGAGTCATACTTCAGCAGGTGTGCCAGCATCTTGGCAGAGGTCAGGTCGTTGATGGCGACGACTTCGTAGCCCTCAGCACCGAACATCTGACGGAATGCCAGACGGCCAATACGGCCAAAACCATTGATAGCAACTTTAACAGACATGATATTTCCTCCTTCAAAGTAAAACCGGAACAACAATGCTCCGGCGCACAAAGTACTTACATACTTCATATTCGGCTAGATTATACTGTATTTTGCACCATCTGTCCAGTATCATTTTGCCCAAAATGCCCAAAAAATCGCATCTTTTTTCTATGTCAGCCGACCATGCAGGCTGACGTTTTTTGTTTGGTGCTGAATCTTTGTTTGGTTTTCCGCTTTTCGTGTGGATTTTACATACTGTTCATGATTTTTTCACGCAAGTTAAGTATGATTAACTGTATATTTTCTCAGAATTTGCAATTTTTGAAATCAGGTGAACAGATGCTCAAGCTCAGCCATATTGTAAAGGACTATCCCGCTGGCAGCAGCGTTGTGCACGCGCTGCGCGATGTCAGTCTGACGTTCCGCCGTCAGGAATTTGTCGCCATTCTCGGTCCGTCCGGCTGCGGCAAGACAACGCTTTTGAACATCATCGGCGGCCTTGACCAGTACACCTCCGGCGATCTTTTGATCTCCGGCCTCTCCACCAAGCAGTTCCGCGACCGCGATTGGGACGCCTACCGCAACCACTCCATCGGCTTTGTGTTCCAAAGCTACAACCTCATCCCGCATCAGAGCGTGCTGCAAAATGTGGAGCTGGCGCTGACGCTTTCCGGTGTTTCTCGTCGCGAGCGCCGGGCGCGCGCCGTACAGGCGCTGGAACGCGTGGGACTTGGCGACCAGCTGAACAAAAAGCCAAACCAGATGTCCGGCGGCCAGATGCAGCGCGTGGCCATTGCCCGCGCGCTGGTCAACGACCCCGAAATTCTGCTGGCCGATGAGCCCACCGGCGCGCTCGACTCGGAAACCTCGGTGCAGGTTATGGAAATTCTGCGCGAAATTTCAAAAGAAAAGCTCATTATTATGGTCACGCACAATCCCGAGCTTGCCAAGCGCTACGCCACGCGCACCATCCGCTTCCTCGATGGCCAGGTTGTCAGCGACTCCGCTCCCTGCACAGAGGAAGAAGCACGCTCTGCTCTCACTGCGCCGCAGGCCAAAACATCCATGTCGTTTTTCACCGCGCTGGGACTGAGTCTCAATAACCTGATGACAAAAAAGGCGCGCACCCTCCTCACTGCCTTTGCCGGCTCGATCGGCATTATCGGCATCGCGCTGATTCTGTCGCTTTCTAACGGCATTCAGAACTACATCGACCAGGTGCAGGAGGATACGCTTTCGTCGTATCCGGTCACAATCGAGGCTGAGACGGTGGATATGTCCACCATGGTCACAACCATGATGGGTGAAAACAGCAAAAAGTCGGAGACAGCGCATGAAACTGACCGCATCTACGCCTCCACCGTCATGTATGAGCTGATAAACAGCTTCAACTCTGCCGAAACTGAGACGAACAACCTCAAGCGCTTCAAGGAATATCTGGGCAATCCGGAAAGCCCGATTCACGAAAATCTCTCCGCCATTCAATATTCCTATGATCTGACGCTCCCCATCTACACAACGGACGACGACGGCAACATCGTCAAGTCCGACGTAATGGAGCTGATGCAGAACATGATGTCCACCATGTACGGCGGCGACTACAGCTCCTATTTTTCCCGCTTTGGAAGCTACTACACCATGATGGATGTGTGGGAGGAGATGCTCCCGGGCGATAACGGTCAGGCAGTCAGCGAGCTTGTGCAATCACAGTATGACGTGCTCTATGGTCACTGGCCGGAGCGCTATGACGAGGTTGTGCTGATTGTCAATGAGAACAATGAGATCAGCGACCTTGTCATGTACGCCATGGGTCTGAAAACCGAGAACGAAATGGAAACCGCAATGCAGGCCGCGATGGACGAAAAGCAGATTGCGGTCAACGAATCCAGCTGGAGCTATACAGAGCTGTGCGGCCGCACGTTCAAGCTGATTCTGCCGTGCGAGATCTACCGCTATGACAAAGCACTCGGTGTATACACCGATCTTTCCACAACCGACGCCGGTATGGATTATCTCTATCACGCCGACGGCATCGGCACGACGCTGAAAATTTCCGGCATTGTCCGTAAAAATCCCAACGCCGCATCCTCAATGATGTCCGGCTCAATTGGCTACACCAGCCTGCTGACCGACTATGTCATCCGCACAACTGCCGAGCAGGATATTGTGAAAAAGCAGCTGGACGATCCGGCAACCGACGTTCTGACCGCACTGCCGTTCCGCACGGATGACGACGCAGAGCCGACAGCAGATGAAAAGCGCAGCGCTGTGACAGGGCTTTTGTCCGATGCATCCACCGGTGAAAAATCCGAAATGTATCTGGCCGCGGCCAGCGTCCCCAGCAGCGACTATCTGGACATGGCCGTTTCGCAGGCCATGGACAGTATGACGCGTGAGACGATTCAGCAGCAAATGGCCGACTCCTACGCCGCCGAGATGGGCGTGGATGCGTCGGAAATTCAGTCGTACATCGACCAGATGGACGACGAGACGCTCTTCTCGTATGTAGCGCAGATGGTGCGCGAAAGCGTCACCGAGCAGTATGCCGAGGGCGTACAGACGCAGCTGCAAGCCGTTCCGGCCGAACAGCTGGCCGCCATGCTGGACGTGGATACGCTGCGCGACGATCAGATTGATCTGCTATACACGGACTATGTGCCGCCTACGGTGTCGGATTCGACGTATGCGGATAATCTCGACCTGCTGGGCTATGTCGATATCGACTCTCCCGCCTCTGTCAAGCTCTATACCGCTACGTTCGCCGGCAAGGACGCCATCGCTGATGCGATTGACGAGTACAACAAAACCGTTTCCGATGACGACGAGATCACGTATACCGACTATGTTGCGCTGCTGATGCGTTCGATTACAGCGATCATCAACGCCATCTCGTATGTGCTCATTGCGTTCGTCGCTATCTCGCTTGTCGTCTCGTCGATCATGATCGGCATTATCACGTATATCTCCGTTCTGGAGCGCACAAAGGAAATCGGCATTCTGCGTGCCATCGGCGCATCAAAGCGTGACATTTCGCGCGTATTCAATGCCGAAACGCTGATAGAGGGTCTAATCGCGGGACTGATCGGCATCGGTCTGACGCTGGTCTTGATTATCCCCATCAATGCCATCGTCCGCCATCTGACCGGCATTGCAGCACTTGGCGCGGCACTGCCTGCCGCGGCGGGCGCGGTGCTGATCGCCATTTCAATGCTGCTGACGTTCATTGCGGGTCTCATCCCGTCGCGTATCGCGGCAAAGAAAGACCCGGTCGTCGCACTCAGAAGCGAATAAGAAGTCAAAACCGCCGGCTAAGCCGGCGGTTTTACTTTATACCAATTCAAGCAGTTGATTGAGATTGCAGATGATAAAATCAGGATGTGATTTTTCCTCCAGCACCTCCGCCGGGAAGCTTGCAGTGATTGCCGCGGCTTTCATCCCCGCCGCATGCGCTGACAAAATGCCGCTCGGTGCATCCTCCACCACAAGACACTCGTCTGGCCGTACGCCCAGCAGCGCCGCGCCTTTCAGATAGATATCCGGTGCAGGCTTCAAATGCGCAATGCCGTCGCTTCCTGTGACAAACGCGCCGAAAAAGTCCTCGCGCACACCGATGGCCTCCACATTGTAGACCACTTTTTCCCGGTCGGCAGACGAGCAGACCGCCATCTTGTAGCCGCGCGCTTTCAGCTCCCGCAAAACCGGCAGCGCCTCCGGTGGAACCGCCGCTTCGGTCTTAACGTCGCGGCCATAGTAGTCATAGGCGCGCTTCTTCATCGCCGGGTCAAACGCCACGCCATGCTTGCGTGCAACGCCGCCAATGTATAAATCCTCGCCGCGCCCGACGAACTCCTCAAAGTCCTCCGGCTGTGCCTCCACGCCAAAATCGTGCAGCGCCAGCATCCCGGCTTTCAGCATCAGCTTTTCCGAGTCGATCAGCGTGCCGTCCATGTCAAATAAAATTGCGCGATAACGCATATGCTTCTCCTTTTGTGCAAAATCAGATAGAAAAAGGCCGCTGAGGGACGCTCAGCGGCCAAACTTTTCTTACAGCGCTTTCTTGGCGGTCTCAACCAGAACCTTGAATGCTTCGGGATCGGAGATGGCAAGCTCAGACAGAGCCTTGCGGTTCATCTCGATGCCAGCCTTCTTCAGGCCGTTCATGAAACGGGAATAGTTGATGCCGTAGGGAGCGACAGCTGCAGAGATACGGGTGATCCACAGGTTGCGGAACTCGCGCTTTTTCTGCTTACGGCCAACATATGCGTAAACGCCGGACTTGTAGACAGCCTGCTTGGCCATCTTAAAATGTCTGGACTTGGAGCCCCAGTAGGACTTTGCAAGCTTCAGAACTTTATTTCTTCTTTTGCGCGTCATCATTGCGCCTTTAACTCTAGCCATTATTTAATCCTCCTATGTGTCGTCAATCCTTACGATTATTTGTAAGGAATCATCTTTTTCACGATATCTTCCACAGTGACGTCGGCGTAGCCGTTCTTACGCAGGTTGCGGGTACGCTTGGTCGTCTTCTTGGTGAGGATATGGCTCTTGAATGCGTGCGCTCTCTTAACCTTGCCGTTCTTGGTCAGATTGAATCTTTTTTTCGCGCCGCTATGGGATTTCAGCTTGGGCATAACAGTTCTCCTTCCGATTGTTGCTTACGTTTTATTTCGAGTTTTTGGGGCTGAGGAACATGGACATATTCCGCCCCTCGAGCTTGGCTCCTTTTTCCACCGTTGCAACCTCAGCGCAGTCCTCGCCGAATTTCTTCAGCAGCACTTCGCCAAGCGAGGTGTGCGCCATCTCACGGCCGCGGAAACGAACGGTGACTTTAACACGGTTGCCATCTTTCAGGAACTTGGTGGCGTTTTTGACCTTGGTATTGAGGTCGTTGGTATCAATGCTGGGCGACATCCGGATTTCCTTGACCTCGACCACGCGCTGATTCTTTTTGGCTTCCTTTTCCTTTTTCAGCTGTTCAAAACGGAACTTGCCATAGTCCATGATCTTGCAGACCGGCGGAACGGCGTTCGGCGCGATCTTGACAAGGTCAAGCTCTTTCTCCTCAGCCAGACGGAGTGCTTCCGCCGAGGACATGATACCAAGCTGGTCGCCATTGGCTCCGATCACGCGAAGCTCCTTATCCCGGATCTCCTCGTTGATCTGATGTTCTAATTTACCGATGGGAAAGCACCTCCAAATGCAAAGTGCGGATGCCGCAAAGCACCCGCACAC
>CAKTUT010000114.1 GCA_934621665.1 uncultured Oscillospiraceae bacterium
TGCGCCAGCCCTTTTCCACCATGCCCCAGTTGGCCTCGTAGCGATCCATGGTGATGACCATGCGGCCGCCACCGGAGGCAATTTTGTATTCATGCTCTGCGTCAGACAGCTCGGTGAGAACATTTTCCAGCTGATCGACATAGTCAAGTGCGGACGTAGCCGGAACATCGCGGCCGTCAAGCAGAACATGGCAGTAGACGCGCGCAATGTTCTGCTGGCGCGCATGGCGCAGAAGCGCAATCAGATGCGAAATGTTGGAATGGACGTTGCCGTCGGACAGCAGGCCGATAAAATGCAGCGCCTTGCCATTATTCAGGCAGTTTTCGGTGAGCATTTTCCATGTCTTGGACTCGTAGATGCTGCCGCTGTCAATTGACTCCTGTACGAGCTTTGCACCCTGCGAATAGATCTGGCCGCAGCCAAGCGCGTTGTGGCCGACTTCGGAATTGCCCATGTCATCATCGGTGGGCAGGCCGACGGCTGTGCCGTGCGCCTTGAGCCATGTCATGGGGCATGTTGCCATCAGCTTATCAAGCGTAGGTGTGTTTGCAACCTTGACTGCATCGCCGGGACCGCCGTCGCCGCGGCCGACACCGTCCATAATAACCAGTACAATTGGCTTTTTCATTTGTATTTCCTCCAATCGGTGATGTGCTTTCAAATTCGCACTCTATTTTACTACATTTTGCGTGCGGATACAATGCATTTTTTCGGCTTTCAGCATTTTGATGTGCGCTTGTGCAAGCGCTGTCACGCTGTCAAAGTCCACATACGGATGATAGATCTGCTCCAGTTCATCGTGAAGTGCCTTTGCCTGACGCAGCGCGTCATAGGCTGTGTCGTACAGTGCCCGGTAGCGCGCGACAAGCGACTGCATTTCCGGCAGCTTCGGCCGCAGCGCCTCCACATCATAAAACTGCCCGAGATCCAGATATGCACCCGATGCGGCAGGGAATGCAACCTCAGTGACGTGCGGCGCTGTGCCGTCTACATAGCCGACGTGCCAGCCGGGGATGAGAACTGCGTCCAGCGAATCGACATCCGCCGAGCACAATGCATATTCCACGTCAAGCCCTGCATCCTCGGCGGCCTTGCCGATGCGGCGCATGAACGTGGATTTGCCGCAGCCCGGGCCGCCCTTTATAACCCAGAGAAAATTGCCGGAATCAGGCGCGCAGAATTCATGGTACAGCGAGTAAAAGCCCTGCGCCGTATTTGCGCCAAGAAAATAGTGCCGTACAGCCATAGAAATCCCTCCAAAGAAGAAATATCCATACTGTATGCAGCAAAGCGGCGGCTTAGTACAAATTCAGTTCAGAGCAATGTCCTCGCGCTGGAACAGCGCGTCGATGCGCGCGCGAAGCGGCGCATATTCCTCGCGCCATGTCCAGCTTTCATCACTGAGCGCGTCGTTTGCGGCCTCCTGCGCCTGACGGAGCGTGTCCATGTCCATTTGCAGGCTTGCCACGCGGAAGAGGGGGATGCCGTGCTGCCGGCTGCCGAAGAAGTCGCCTGGGCCGCGCAGCGCCAGATCCTGCTCGGCAATTTGAAAGCCGTCGTTTGTCTGCGTCAGCGTGCGCAGGCGTGTGAGCGTATCGGGCGCGCGGCTGTCGGTAAAGAGAATGCAGTAGGATTTGCGCTGTCCGCGGCCAACGCGTCCGCGCAGCTGGTGCAGCTGACTCAGACCAAATCGCTCCGCATTTTCTACAACCATGACATTTGCGTTTGGCACGTCAACGCCCACCTCAATGACGGTGGTGGAAACCAGAATATCCAGTGCATGCCGCGCAAACGCGCCCATGACAGACTCCTTTTCTGCCGGCTTCATCTTGCCGTGCAGAAGTCCCACGCGGAGATCAGGAAATACGGCCATCTGGAGCGTTTGCGCCCAGAGCTCGGCGGATTTGAGCGACGTATCCTCGGTATCCTCCACGGCGGGGCAGACAATATAGGCCTGACCACCGTCCTGACACTGCTTGCGGATAAAGGCGTGCACGCGCCGTCGAAGCGGTTCGCCGACCAGAAATGTGTCAATTTCCTGCCGCCCGGGCGGCAGCTCATCAATGACCGACAGGTCAAGGTCACCATAGGCGATCAGTGCAAGCGTGCGCGGAATGGGTGTGGCCGACATGACGAGCAGATGCGGCTGCGTGCCCTTGGCGGCAAGCGCCGCGCGCTGGGCAACGCCAAAGCGATGCTGCTCGTCGGCGATAACGAGACCGAGATCGTGAAAGACCACATCGCCGGAAAACAGCGCGTGCGTGCCGATAATCAGCTGCGCCTCGCCGGAGGCAAGCTGCTCCTTGACAGCGCGCTTTTGCGCCGCGGTGAGCGAGCCGATCAGAAGCACGCTTGACACCCCGAGTGCGTCAAACAGATGGCCGAGCGATTTTGCGTGCTGCTCAGCCAGGATTTCCGTCGGCGCAAGCAGCGCGGCCTGATGGCCGTTTTTAATGGCACAGTATGCCGCGGCAGCGGCGACCATGGTTTTACCGCTGCCAACGTCGCCCTGCACCATTCGGTTCATCGCATGGCCGGACGAAAGGTCATGCAGCACCTCGTCCACTGCGCGCTGCTGCGCCCGTGTAAGTGAAAAGGGAAGTGCACAGTAAAATTCATCCATCATGGTGACATCCATCGGCGTGCAGGCGCAGCGGCTTTGCTGCTGCCGCAGACGGTTCAGTCCAGCGGCGAAGATAAAAAACTCTTCAAAAATCAGCCGCCTGCGCGCGCTTTCCAGCGATTGCATATCGCGCGGCGCGTGGATGGCCTCATAGGCAAAGCGCACGCCGCACAGATGATAGCGGCGGCGAACCTCCTCCGGGAGGATTTCCGGGATTGTGTCGATGCACGCATCCAGCGCCTGCCGGACGGATTTTTGCATCAGAGAATTGGAAACACCAGCTGTCAGCGAATAGACCGGGAAAAGCCGGCCGGTGACAGCGCCTGCCGCGTCAAGCGGTTCAAATGCGGGATTTGCCATCTGGCGCGATGGTTCTTCCTGCAAAATGCCGTAGAAACGGTAGCTTGCGCCGTATTGCAGCTGGCGTGAAAGATATGGCTGGTTGAAGTAGATAAGCGTCAGCTTTCCGGTTACGTCGGCGACAGTCACGCGCGTAATGTCAAGCCCCTTGCGGATGTGCGCTGTATTCGGCGAGGAGACGACCATTGCTTCAAAGCACGCGGCGACGCCGGTTTGGAGTGAGCCGATGTTGCAGATTTTCGTCCGATCCTCGTATGTGCGGGGGAAATAGGAGATGAGATCATAGAGTGTGCGGATATTCAGCTTTTCCAGCTGGGCAGCACGAGCAGACTTGACGCCGCGCAGCGCCGTAACCGGGGAAAAGAGCGTAAGCTGTTCCATAAGACGCACCTCCCAAAAGCAATCAAAAATGCGCCGAATTATTGTAACAAAAAAACGCCGCGCATGCAACGCGGCGCACGAAAAAACCCTCCGGAGACTTCCGGAGGGATTTATTCGCAATCAGGCCAGCTTGTTCAGCTTCTGCGTGATGCTGCTCTTTTTACGGGCAGCGTTATTCTTATGAAGAATACCCTTGCTGACGGCCTTGTCAATGGTCTTAACGGCTGCCGTGTAAGCGCTATCGGCCTGCTCGTGGTTGCCTTCGGCAACAGCGGCGTCAAACTTCTTCAGCGTCGTCTTCAGAACGGACTTGTCCATCTTATTGCGTTCGTTGTTGACCTTGGAAACCAGGACTCTTTTCTTGGCAGATTTAATGTTGGGCATGAACACACCTCCTCCAATAGCGTTTATACAGTCACGTCTATCGACGTTTCCATGCAGAAACACATTATACTGTGTCAAATTGATAAAATCAATCCCTTTTTTCACAATTCTTGAAAAAATTTTGCATAGCGCGGAAAATGGTGTGCCACAATACCTGCGAGGTGAGCAATATGCAGATCAGAACCGATCTGGCCATGGAGGCGCACGAGCTGTGGCAGCGCAGCGCACCGCAGCAGACGCAGCTTTCGGGCGTATGGGCGCGGACGCAGCACCGCCGCGGCTATGACGTGACGACGGTCAGAATCCTGGACGAAAATGGCGCGAGGCAGCTGGAAAAGCCGGTGGGAACATATGTGACGCTGGAGCTGGAGGCGCTGCGGCGGCGCGAAAAAAACGCATTTTCGCAGGCTGTTCACGCGCTGCGCGCGCAGTTGCGCCAGTTTTTAATGCCCTGTGAGCGGTTTCTTGTGGTGGGACTGGGAAACGACGCGGTGACACCGGACGCGATTGGGCCGCTTGCACTGCGGCAGCTGATTGTGACGCGGCATCTGAAAACGATGGCAGACGTTGCAGTGGACGGATTTAAGACGGTATCGGCGGCACAGCCGGGTGTATTGAGCGCAACGGGGATTGAAAGTCTGGAGCTGGTGCGCGGTGTTGCTGAGCGGACAAAGCCAGAGCAGGTGATTGTGATTGACGCGCTTGCGTCGTCAGAACCGCAGCGTATTTGCGCGGCGGTGCAGCTTTCCGACAGCGGGATTGTACCGGGCTCGGGCGTTGGCAACAGCCGCGCGGCGTTTAACCGCGAGACGCTTGGCGTGCCAGTGTTGGCAGTTGGTGTGCCGACGGTGGTGGACGCGGCTGCGATTGCGGATGCGGCACAGGACAGAGCAGCGCTTCACGGCATGATCGTCACGCCGCACGATATCGACGCGCGTGTGCATGAAATCGCGAAGCTGATTGGCTATGCGCTAAACCTTTCGCTGCATGCTGGACTGACGATGGATGACATCCCTTGTTTCTTCTCATAATGTTCAGGCGGATTATGTCAATGTAAAATTTGGGCTTGACACGGTTTTGTTCAAAAAGTACCTGTGGACAAATGTGTGGAAACTGTGAAAAACTCAGTCTGCAAGCGAGTTATGCCACTTATTCACACAGTTATCAACAGACGGAAAATACGACTTTTTCGGTAACAAAATGGTTACAGAGAAAAATAACGCCAAAATTACGTCAACGAAAAAACGAGTTATTGTCAACTTGAAAATCCCAATTTTACCGGAAATGTTCTGCTTTGAGCAGTTTTCCGAATGCTGTGAGCGTGCGGCGGCAATTATCTGCAATTTTACGGTATCAAATTCCGAAGCTGGGAAATACTGAATGTACCGGCAAGGAGGGTATTTATGCAGGGAAAGGTCGAAATCTGCGGTGTGAACACTGCAAAGCTCCGTACACTGAAAAATGACGAAATGATGCTTCTCATCCGTCAGGCACAGGCAGGCGATGAGGATGCGCGGCGGCGTTTGGTAGAGGGAAATCTCAAGCTGGTGCTGTCGGTGATTCAGCGCTTTATGGGGCGCGGCGAGAACCCGGACGATCTGTTTCAGGTTGGATGCATCGGGCTGCTGAAAGCCATTGCGAATTTTGACACGACGAAAGAGGTGCGGTTTTCCACCTATGGCGTGCCGATGATTGCGGGCGAACTGCGGCGCTATCTGCGCGATTACAGTCCCATCCGCGTCAGCAGATCTACGCGCGATACGGCGTATAAGATTTTACAGTGTAAGGAGGCACTGACGGCGCGCATCGGGCGCGAGCCGACGAACGAAGAAATTGCCGCGGAGCTGAAGCTGCCGCTGAGCGACGTGACGGGTGCGCTTGACGCGATTGCCGCACCGGTGTCGCTGTATGAGCCGGTCTATTC
>CAKTUT010000115.1 GCA_934621665.1 uncultured Oscillospiraceae bacterium
ACGGAGCGAACGAGACCTGCCGTTTGCGGCGGGGCGAGGAATGCGCAGTTTGTTGCGACGAGAACCCAGCGCAGCGGTTCGCGTTTGAGAGCTTGTCAAAAAGACTTTTTTGACAAGCTCAAACGAGGCGCTTCCCAAATGGGAAGCGCCTCGTTGGTATTTATGATGCGTGTACGCTCAGCGCATCAGGCCGACGCAGTCGTAATACGGCTTTTGTGCAATCAACGCCTTGTTCTCCTGAAAAACGGTGTGCTGAAGCGTGATGACGGCATAGTCGCAGAGTGCCATAGCCTCTTCCAGCGAGTGATTCCGGAAGCCGGCAACGTCACCCTTGATATTCGGCTCGCAGGCGATGACCTCATAGCCCTTTTGTTTTAAGATGTTTGCAAACAGAACAGAGGGGCTTTCGCGCGTGTCGTCGATGTTTGGCTTGAAGCTCATGCCGAGTACCGCGACCTTTGCGCCGGGGGCGACATCGCGCCCGATGCGCTCGGCCACCCATTCAGGCTTGCCGTCGTTGACAAGGCGCGCCTCATAGATCAGCGGCGTGATGTCCTCGAACTTTTCATGGATAAACCACGGATCGACGGCGATGCAGTGGCCGCCCACGCCGACGCCCGGCGTATGGACATTGACGCGCGGATGGCAATTGGCAAGGGCAATCAGATTGAAAACGTCAATTCCGAGCCGGTCACAGACCTTGCTGAGCTCGTTGGCGTAGGCGATGTTGATATCGCGGAACGTGTTCTCGGTGAGCTTACACATCTCCGCTGTCAGATCGTCGGTCAGACGGATTGTGCCCTTGGTGACGACCTTTTCATAGATGGACTTGGCGTACTGCGCCGATTCCGGACGGTTTGAGCCGATGATGCGGTCGTTTTCGCGCAGCTCAATGAGCATCCGGCCGGGGATAATGCGCTCGGGGCAGTGCGCGGTCATAAAACGCTCGGGCGCGATGCCGCTGACCTCGGAGACAATCGCCTCAACCTGCCGCGTAGAGCCGGGAGGCGAGGTGGATTCCAGCACGCAGAGGTTCCCCTCGCGCAGGACGCTTCCCACCTCACGCGCGGCGGACTCGACAAAGCGCATATCGGATACGCGCTTGCCGTCGTCTGTTTCGCGGTAGGGCGTCTGCACGGCGATGATAAACACGTCGGCTGGCTCGGGCTTGCAGGAAAAATGCAGGCGGCCGGTTGCCATGGCCTGCGTCATAGCCTCCTGTAAACCGGGCTCGACAATGTGAATTTCACCTGCGTTCAGCCGCTCAACGACCTCAGGCTTTACGTCAAAGCCGCAGACGGTATAGCCTGCCAGCGTAAATGTAATGGCAGTGGGCAGGCCGATATAGCCGCAGCCCATGATCTCAATTTTCCTCATTTCAGGATACACTCCTTTGTATGCAAATCGTCATACATCAGTATCATACCCTAAAACTCATGCTTTTGCAAGCAAATCCTCAACGCGGTCAGTCTTTTCCCACGGAAGATCGAGGTCGGTACGGCCAAAGTGACCATAGGCAGACGTCTGACGGTAGATCGGACGGCGCAGATCGAGCGTGCGGATGATGGACGCGGGGCGCAGGTCAAAGCACTCGCGAACCAGCGCACCGAGCCGACCGTCGGGCAGCTTGCCTGTGCCGAACGTGTCAACCAGAACGGAGACGGGCTGCGCCACGCCGATGGCATAGGCAAGCTCAAGCTGGCACTTGGTGGCAAGCCCGGCGGCAACAATGTTCTTTGCAATGTAGCGCGCCATGTATGCGCCGCTGCGGTCAACCTTGGTGGGATCTTTGCCGGAGAATGCGCCGCCGCCGTGTGCGGCGTAGCCACCGTAGGTATCGACGATGATCTTGCGGCCAGTCAGGCCGGAGTCGCCGACAGGGCCGCCGATGACAAAGCGGCCGGTGGGGTTGACGAGGAAGCGCGTGTCGCTGTCAAGCAGGCGGGAGGGGAGGTTCGGCTTGATGATGTTCTCAACCACTGCGTGGCGCAGATCGTCGATGGCGATATCTGCTGCATGCTGCGTGGAGACGACAACGGTGTCGATGCGCTCAGGCATGCCGTTGGGAGCGTACTGAACGGAGACCTGACTCTTGCCGTCGGGGCGAAGCCAGCTAAGCGAGCCGTCCTTGCGGGCGGCGGTCAGCGCGCGGGTCAGATTGTGCGCGTAGGAGATGGGCGCGGGCATCAGCTCGACGGTTTCATTGCAGGCATAGCCGAACATCATGCCCTGGTCGCCGGCACCGGTCTGCTCGGCGTCGTCATACGATGCGTCAACGCCCATGGCGATGTCGGGCGACTGATGACCCATGGCAACGAGCACGTTGCAGCTGTGGCCGTCGAAGCCTGCCTCGGGGCAGTCATAGCCGGTTTCACAGATGGCCTGACGCGTGATCTGCGCAATATCAACCTGCGCGCTTGTGGTGATTTCACCCATGACCAGCGCCATCCCGGTGGTGACGGCGGATTCACATGCCACGCGTGCCATGGGGTCCTGTGCCAGCACCGCGTCAAGGACGCTGTCGGAGATGCGGTCGCAGAGCTTGTCGGGATGTCCCTCCGTGACAGACTCGGAGGTGAAAATGTGTTTGTCCTGATTCATAAAAAGTCCTTTCCGGGATAAAAAATATGCGCCTTTGCCAAAAGACAAAGCGCATGAAATTTCATTCCCTCATCTTTCGATTACTTCGCCGGATTTGGCACCTTGCACATTGCAGGTTGCCGGGTTTCATCGGGCCGTTCCCTCCACCACTCTTGATAAGGCTATTCGGTTCGTAAAATGTATTCTATCCTGTCGAAAGAAAAAAGTCAACAGGGAAATTATATGTTTTTGCAAAAATGCCCATACTTTTTGAAAATGGCCTTGGAAATGAAACGTGTGTGGCAAAATTCATAATTTGTATGTAGACTTTCCGGATGGGCTCAGGTAAGATATAGCGAGGAGGGATCAGTATGAATGATTTTCGCAGGCGGTTTGACCGCTTTGTTTTAAAAAACCGGGATAAGGGCATTGCAAATCTCATGCTCTATGTGGCAATCGGCAATCTGATCGTCTATGTGCTGACGATCGTTGACCCGAGCCGCGTGGTCTGGTCATATCTGCGGTTTGACCGCAGTGCAATTTTGTCGGGACAGGTATGGCGTCTTGTCAGTTATGTGTTTACGTACCTGCTGGACATCGCGTATTCCAGCCGTTTTGGTGTGGACGTGTTTCTGGGACTGGTCACGCTGTTCTGCTATTATCAGTTCGGTAAAATTCTGGAGAGCTACTGGGGCTCGTTCAAGTTTACGCTCTACTATCTGACGGGCGTTGTGCTGATGGACATCGGCGCGATGATCTTTGGCGCGTATGTTTCTACCTCTGATCTGAACCTCAGCCTGTTTCTTGCGGTGGCGACAATTGCACCCGACGCACAGGTTCTGCTGTTCTTCTTTATTCCAATTAAGATGAAGTACATGGCGTGGTTCTACCTTGGCTTTACGGCACTTGAGGTCGTCATGGATCTTTTGAGCTACGGCCTGCTTGGTTTTGGCTGGCTGTTCCCGATTTTGGCGTTGGGCAACTACTTCCTGTTCTTTGGCGGCAGCATTCGCAACATCTTCCCGAGCCGCCGTCCGAGAAGTCCGAAAAACGGCCGCCGCCCGACTGGCAGCGCGCGTCCGAATCCAAACTGGGCAAACGGCTATCAAAGCAAAAACGGCGAGCGTCCGTATCATCACAAGTGCACGGTCTGCGGCCGGACGGATACGGAGTATCCAAATCTGGAGTTCCGCTACTGCTCAAAGTGCAACGGCTACTACTGCTATTGCATGGATCACATCAATAATCACGTCCATATCCAGTAAAACGTGTACCCCGAAAGCATTTTTCTGCTTTCGGGGTATTTTGACAAAATGCGCCGCGATGAAACAATATAATAAGTGCGTTATCAGGCGGAACTGTTTCTGACGGAGTTTGGTCAGAGCAAAATCGGCTGAAGCTGACGGCCAAGCAGTGCCTGCTCCAGCGTTTGCGGCAAGAGCGAAAAATCCGCTACGACCGAGCGCGGCTTTTTCTGCGGCGCGTCCTGCCGCATCGGGACAAAGTAATAGTGCCGCCGCGCCAGAAGCGTACCGATGTTGGCGGCGTTGCCGGCAAGCGCGTCATTTGTGGACACGGCCAAAATGACCGGCGCTTCATTTCGCAGGTGCGCCTTGACGGCGAGCGTGACCGGCGTGTCAGCGATACCGTGCGCCAGCTTTGCAAGCGTGTTGCCCGTGGCCGGGGCAACGACAATGGCATCGAGAAGCTTTTTGGGGCCGATCGGTTCGACCTGCGGGAGTGTATGGAGAATTTCGTGGCCGCAGAGATCACTCACGCGCCTGCGGAAGTGCTCCGCCGTGCCAAAGCGCGTGTCGCATTCGAAGCTGGTCTGCGACATGATGGGAATGATGCGGTAGGTTTTGCACAGAATTTCGAGCTGCTGTAAAACGGAGTTGAATGTGCAGAACGAGCCGCACATGGCAAAGCCCAGTGTGATGGATTCCATGACTGTCTCCTTTCTTTACGGCTGTGCGGAAAATACGTCCAGAATATAGCGCCGCAGAACATCCGCCGCCGCGGCGGGAGAACATCGTCCGGGCAGCGCGGATGCAAGCTGATAGCGCGGGTGCACAGGCACAGTACACGACGCATCCAGTCCGCCGCCGGTTGCAAGATCGAGAATCAGACAATTGGGCTGCATGGCGGCAAGGTGCTCCGGCTTCAGAACCGGGGCGGGAACGGTATTGAACACGCAGTCATACTGACCAAGTCCGCGCAGGTAGAGACCAGTGCGGTCGGCGGCAAAGCCCATAGCCTCAATCATGGCGCGGTCATCGGTGCGCCGCGCCGTTACGGTGACGGCGGCGTGCAGCCCGCGCAGCCGGTCGGCAAGAACTTTTCCGATACGGCCAAAGCCAATCACAAGACAGCGGCTCTGGCTGAGTGTAATGGGCAGCTGCTCCATCGCCAGTTGAATCGCGCCCTCGGCGGTTGGAACGGCGTTGCCCGCCGCCAGCGCGCCGGAGGCGGTATAGTCCATGACGCGGATGGACGGATACTGCGCCAGCAGGGCGCTGGCAGGTGAAAGCACGCCGCCGAACAGATACGCGCCGGGACGCATTGCGTCCAGCACCGAGTGCAATGAAAACGGCTGCGCCGCGCGGATGTGCAAACTGTCTTTTTCCAGCGCGGGCATTGGCAGCGCGGCGGCTGATGCGTCGCAGAGCGCATCGTGCAGATTTGCGTGTGTATCGGAAAGCTCCGGAACGCCGCAGATGGCTACGTCGAAGCCGCTGCAAAGCAGCTGCTGGGCAAGATAGGTCTGGCGGCGGTCACCGCCGATTACGGTAATTTTCTCAAGCATAGCATCCCCTCTTTCCGGGTTATTCTATGCTAAAGCATGCGTGCGTGCGCCGCGCAGCGAGGAAAGGCGTAAAAAATGGCCTGCCCGAAATGGACAGGCCCAAAAAGCTTCTGTAAATGAAAGTATGTGTCAGCCGACAAACCACTGCGTCCAATAGCCACCGTCGGCGACATAGCCGACGCCAAGCGATGTGTAGGACGAGGAGAGAATGTTGGCACGATGCCCCTCGGAGTTCATCCATGCCTGAACAACGGCCTCCGGGGTGGAGTAGCCCATGGCGATAT
>CAKTUT010000116.1 GCA_934621665.1 uncultured Oscillospiraceae bacterium
GCACAATCTGCGCCAGATCCTCCTCCAGATAGTCTGAGGCGCGCAGCGTAAAGTCATACCGCATACAGCTTCCTTTTTCCGGCAGGCGCGGCTGCTGAAGTGCCTCGCCCAATCGTCCGATGGTCAGGCCGGTGCTAAACAGCGACTGGTGTGCCCGTTCAAGCGCACGCAGGATGGTCAGTGCCCCCTCAATCGCCGTGCGCGAGAGCATCTGTACGCTAGCCTCGTCAACATCGGCGAAGTAGTTTGGATAGCAGTATGGCAAAATCAGATTGATCGACGGCAGCAGCTGCTCGCGCATCTGCCGTCCGGCCATGCTGTCGCCGCCGATAAACGGATACAGCAGACTCTCCGTCACCCAATAGTGAAGATTTGGAATAAAATATGCGCATTCGGCCTGCCGTCCCTGTACACGCATTAAATCACGTCCATAGCCAGACATCACCGCGACGATAATTCGTTCGATGGTCAGATTCTCCGCGCGGAATACCTTGTCCAGCTTCTCGATACGATAGCCCTTGTGAATCAGATCGTCCACCAGCAAAATGGGGCGCTGGAACGATTTGAGCGTCCGCACCTGATTTTTAAGCGGCGAATAGCCCGGATATTCCGCAATTTCAAAGCCGCTCAGATCGGGCCGGAACGTTTTTTCCACGTGAAGCGTCTTGGTCACGGTGTTCGGCACAATCTCGTCCGAAAAAATCTTGCCATAGGGCACGCACATATACGGCCCGAGCCGCCGCTGTCCCGGCGAAACGTCCTGCACGCCGTTCATCTCTTCGATACGCTCAACCAGCGCCTGATTAAGCAGCTCTGAGTCAAAGCAGAGCAGAAGCTTCCCCGGAAACATCTGTCCCAGTGCGCGGCGCAGCTTTGGCCGCGCCTGCATCACCGCGCGCACCACATTCTCCGCGTCCCGGTGCGGCTTTTTGATGCAGAGCATTGCATCCTCCAAAAGCATAACCGGCGCGCGCATATCCACATAGAAAATATCCTCACGCCCCGCTGAAACAAATCCCAGCTGCACCAGCGCCCCGCCAAGCGCCGCATTATCCGCCGGACAGCGGCAAAGGGCATACGTGTGTCCGCTTTCCAGACTCCGCGCCAGAAGCTCATTGAGCAGCATCCGCGTGCACTCTGCGTCTGCCCCAGTGCAAATCGCCTCCACCCACAAAATCTGCCCCGACGCGTGGCGGCGGACATAGGCTGCCGTCTCCATCGAGCCGAGCACGCCATAGAGCTCATCGAGCACAATTGTCCGGCCAAGCACCCAGCCGCACACGCCCTGCTTTGACGTAAGCGTTACGGCAAGCGGATGAGGAATCTTCTCCATCCGCGCACAAAGCGCCTGCGGCGCATCGTGCGCCGGCTCGCGCAGTAGCGCGAACCGCATTGTTCTCCGTTCCAGCACGCTCTTCGCCTCGGGTGAGCGCACATAGAGTCCCTGCCGGTAGATCAGCGTCTGCACCACGGGGTCAACCAGCATGGAGATATCCAGCTTTCGGTCAACCGACTCGCGGATACGTGTTGAGCTGACCGTTTCATAAAACGGCGGCAGCGACAGCAGCTGCACCTTACCGGAAATCCGCGCGCAAAGCGCCGCGCCGTCCTCCGCCGTGCCATCGCGGCAGAAAATGATATGGTTATATTCCGCCGCGCCGCCCGGCTGCGCCGTACGGTAGGCCGACGCATTTTCAATCACGTCGCTGCCCGCCACCAGATAGACCGCCCGTCCGGGCAGCAGAGCTTTCAGCCGCGCCAGATCGCGCGGCATAGCAATATTGATGGGAATATCATCCGGGAACAGATAGGTATCCGGCTGGTCGGCAATGGATATCCCCACAATCTGCCGCCGCAGAAGCTTTGGCAGCGTTTTTTTGCTCCACGAGAACTCGTCTACCGCCAGATATACCTCAAAGCCGCGTTCACGGATTTCCTCCACAATCTGCTTGTGTCCAACAGAGAACGGGTCAAATGTCCCCGGGAAGAACGCCGCCGGCTTTTGCGCAGGGAATTGGAATACGCCACGCTCCACCTCCTGCCGCACGACAAAGCGATAGAGGTGGTTGAGCATAGCCGCGCGGTTCAGCGCTGCCAGACGGTCGCTGCGCGGCTCGCACAAAATAGTCAGCAGCTTTTTGTGCAGCGAGATAAACACCTCGCGCCGCCCGTCGCCGGCATTCTCGCTGCCAAAGTAATCGCGGCACAGTACGCACAACGCCGTCTGATGGACGGCAGGATCATAGTGGCTGACGCCAGTCATCAGGATGCCGACAATCCGCTCACGCGCCGCCTGCGCCGCATCTGGCAGCGCTGAGAGCGCCTGCCCAAGCGTATGCATGGCCACCTGCGCCGGGAGTACCGACGCACCGCGCGCCAGCCCCTCCAGCTGTCCCAGCGTCTCGCTCAGTTCTTTTTCCGGCAGGCGGCAGATGAGTTTTCCAAGATACGGCGCAATAAACAGTGAAATCTGTTCCTGCCCAGTCTCAAGCTCACGCGTCAGGTCGATGATGATTTCATTGATCTGGTCAGCCAGCAGCAACGGTGCAATTGCCAGCAGGTGCTCTCCCGCCGCCTCACGCACCGGCAGATGCTCACTGACCGACATCAGGTTTGAAAGGTGCATTGCCGTGTGGAATGCGGCAGCCGGATTTTCCGCCGCGTATTCGCAGAGCATCTGCATCTGCTCCAGCTTTACCGTCCAGTGCACCACGTTTTTCAGGTCGCTCAAATGCAGCTGCGTAATCTGTGCGCGCGTCAGATGCGCGCTGCTCAAGCCAAGCAGCCGTCCGCGCAGATGCGCAAGCGCCATCTGATACTCTCCGTGCGGCTGATAGCGGTGAAGCGATGGAAGCAGCAGCGGCGCATAGCCGTCAAGCGGCAAAAGCCGCTGCATGCAGCGCATCAGGATCATATCCAACCGCACCTCGCCGCTGCCAAGCATCTGCGTCAGGCGCGCGCACAGCGCCTCGCGCGGCGCGCTGGAAAGATAGCGCACCGGCACATGGCAAAGCGCATCTATCAGGATAAACCGGTCGTCTCCCTCCGCCTGCATCACCTGCGCCAACAGCGGCGCAAGCAGCTGCTGCGCCTGCTTTTCCTCACACGAGGCAAACAGGTGCGCGCAGATGGTTTTCAGCGAGTTGGAGATGCGCATAGCGTGTTTTGGCGCAATTTTCCGGTCGGGATGCAGGCACTGGAGCATATAGTGCTGCCACAGCGCGACTGACTCGGACAGCAGCGTCATCATCGCCGGCGTCATCACATCCGCACGTGCGTCCTTTGGACGCTCTTTTCGATATTTCGGGCCGCTGTTTGCCAGAATTTCACCCATAATCCGTCCCGCCGTGCGGCGCACATCGCCGTCAGGATGCATCAACAGCTCATAAAGCAGCAAAAGCGTTTTCTGCTTGTTTGCGCGCATCATATATGTGCTGTATTCCTCCAAAAGCAGTAGATAGGTGCGCACGCGCTGCAAATTTTTTTCACCCTTGGCCTGCTCCAGAAGCTGCTCCAACGAACGGTCGGTGCTGATGGTGCGCATCAGCTCCATGCTTCCGCAAAGCGTCATGCTGCGCAGCTCACGCAGTGCCTGCTGCGAAGAGAGCAGCGACGCGTCGCAGCGCGCAGGGACTGGCTGCTGCGGCTGCTCCAGCGAAACCGACACGCCACGGCTGAGCAGCAGCTTTTCAAAGTCATTTAGCTTTGTATACACCGTGCGATAACGCATCTGCTTCTCCGGTGTCATGTCGGCCAGTTTTGAAAAAATCACGTCGCGCGCCGCGTCCAGTGGGAAAATCCGCATGCTTTCGCGTCCATCCGCGCCGCGGCAGCCGCGCACACGAAAATCCGCGTAAATCAGCAGCAGCGACTCAATCGGCAGATTCTCAAATTCCAGATCCCATGTGGAGTGGTTCGCCGCCACGTGGCCGATATTTTCCATATCATTTTCACAGAACCACTGCCATGTATAATAGTAGTGCAGATATGGCACGCGCGCAGCGTTGCTGCCGCGGCAGCCAAACTTTCCGATATCGTGCCCAAGCGCCGCGGCGCGAATCAGCGGCAGATCCACCGCAAAACCCGCGCGCTTTGCCGAGATCGCCGTATGCAGCGCCACGTTATGTACGCCGATGGTATGCGATGCCGGATCAAATGGCTGAATTTCACGGCCAATACGCAGCAGTGTCATCACGTGATCTTTATCCCACTGGCGCAAAAAGCGCGCATACTCCGCCGCTACGCGCGTCTGCGCGGCAAGCGGCGCGTCCAGCCCAATGAGGTCTGTCAGCGGGTCAAACTCGCCCGTATTGTGGGGAAGCAGCACCTCCAGCACCAGAAGATACAGCATCTCTTCATTGGAAAGCGTCACATCTGTATCCACCTCCGGAAACAGCAGCAGGCTCAGGCGTTCATAAAATGCACGCAGCCATTGCTGCGCGACAGCCGCGTCCGACGCGCAGCCGCACAGAATACACACCTGCACGCAAAGATCGCTCTGATGTCCGCACAGCGCCCACAGCGCATCCAGATGCGCCGGTGCATCCAAAAGCGTCTGCGCCGCCGGATTTTCTGTGGCCTTGAGCGCTGCAATGAGTCTGTTTTCTGCAAAAGCTTCCATGCGTCTCTCCCCGATCTGGAAAAAAATTCTTTTTACATTTCTATTTTATCACGCGTATTCAAGAATTGCACGATTTTTTCTCGCCGGCTTTCCATCTTTTCTTCTTCCGCACCGCAATCCGCGCTTGCAGAGATTGCTTTTTCCGTCCGCATTCGCTAAAATAAAAGCAGAAGTCAGACCGGACTTGAACGGAATTTTTACAATCAGGAGAAGCTTTATGGATACTGCTGTTTATCAGTCCTATGTGGATATTCTGCATGAGGAGCTTGTGCCCGCCATGGGCTGCACCGAGCCGATTGCCGTTGCCTATGCCGGCGCGCTGGCACGTGAAACGCTTGGCTGCACGCCGGAAACGGTTTTGCTGTGCGTCAGCGGAAACATCATTAAAAACGTAAAAAGCGTCATCGTTCCGCACACAGGCGGGCGAAAGGGGTTGAAAACGGCGGTGGCCGCCGGCATCTGCTTTGGCCGAGCCGACCGTCTGCTGGAGGTGATTGCCGACGGCACAAACGAGCAGCTGTCCGAAATGGACGACTTTCTGGCGCAGACGGACATCACCGTGACGCGCTCGCAGCTTGCCTGCCCATTTGACCTGCAAGTCACACTGACCGCAGGCGGCCACAGCGCCTATGTCCATATCGTCGGCAAGCACACAAACGTCGTGCAGATTCTGCGCGACGGCAAAACGCTTCTGGAGAAGCCATATACCGAGGAGTCGGCACAGCCGCCGGAAAACCGGAAGCTTCTGAACATCCGCGATATCATCGCGTTTGCAAACGAAGCCGACCTGCGCGATGTGGAAGCGCCGCTCCGCCGTCAGATGGAATATAACCTTGCCATCGCCAAGGCCGGGCTCACCGGCAAATACGGTGCGGCCATCGGCAAAATACTGCTGGAGTCGTATGGAAACAGTGTCCAGAACCGCGCCAAGGCGTGGGCGGCAGCCGGGTCGGATGCCCGCATGAACGGATGCGAGCTCCCGGTTGTCATCAACTCCGGCAGCGGCAATCAGGGCATGACCGCTTCCCTGCCGGTAATCGTCTATGC
>CAKTUT010000117.1 GCA_934621665.1 uncultured Oscillospiraceae bacterium
ATCTCGTCTCATAATGATCTTCATATTAAAAACTTCCATTCCATGAATGAAAGTTTTTAATTGAATATCAGTATAAATCGAAAGAAATAAAGCAATAGAAAACCAGCGCACCATGGAAAAATTCGTGGTGTGCTGGTTTTGCGGTTAAAAGAAATGCGGACGCTGCGGCGCTTATTTGTCAAATATGTAATGCAGCCAGTGCTTTGCACAGGCAAGCCACGTGTGGTCGTATTCGTGCTCGGACAGCACCTCGTCAAGCGTTTGGCGGTCGCAGGTGGAAAGACCGTGGCTACCCTGTGGATAGATGTGCAGCTCGAATGGAACATGGTGCGCGGCAAGCGCCTGCGCGTAGAGCAGGCTGTTCATGACCGGGACAGTGGCGTCAACGGCGGTGTGCCAAAGGAACGTGGGAGGCGTTTTGGCGCTGACAAGCCGGTCACAGGAAAATTTCTGAATTTCGTCTGCGGTACGCTCTGATTTTCCGGTCAGAGCGTCAAAGCTTCCCATATGCGCCCATGCCGAGTCTGCCGTGATGACCGGATAGCAGAGAATGGCGGCAGAAACCGGATGACTGTTGGGGAACACTGCGCGAACCTCTGTGCAGCTATAGGCATTCGAATAGTGCGCGGCCAGATGGCCGCCCGCCGAGAAGCCCATGATGGCGATCCGCGCCGTGTCGCAGTGCCATGCATCTGCGTGCTGATAAAGCAGCTCCATGCTGGCGGCGACCTCGCACAACTGCGCCGGATAGCGGTGCGGCGCGGTGGAGTAGTTCAGGATAAAAACGTTGAATCCCTCCGGAAGAAAGTGCAGCGCGATCGGTTCGGATTCCCGCTGGCTGCAAAATTCATAGCCGCCGCCAGGGCAGATGAGCAGACAGGGGCGCAGCTCATTCTCACGGTTCATTTCCGACAGGTTGTCCGGCAGATAGGCGGTCAGCGTTGCGTCGCGTCCGGCCTCGCCAAGCACTGGGAATGTGTCGCGCAGATGTAGAATTTCAAATCTCATATGAGACCTCCGAAAACTGGCCGTCGGGGAATCCCAGCGGCCAGTTTTGTGTCAAAGTTTGATGATATGTATGCGGTACGTGAACTGCCAGAACCGCAATGTGCGAGTTACGGCATTTCCGCGATGTCGCAGATGAAGTCTACGCACTTGTCAACGCCGAGCTTACCACTGTCAAGACAGATATCATAGTTCTGCGCCTCGCCCCAATTGTGGTTGGTGTAGTGCTTGTAATAGACCTTACGCTTGCTGTCCTTTTCCTGCAGACGCTTTGCAATCGGCTGATTGGTCTCACCGTAGCGCTCAATGACGCGCTTTGCGCGGTGTTCATAATCTGCATGGATAAAGATATGCAGGCAGTCATGACGGTCGTTCAGGATATAGTCGGCACAGCGTCCGACGATCACGCATGGGCCTTTGTCGGCCAGATCACGGATGACGTTCGTCTGGCAGACATACAGCTTGTCCGACACGGACATGGTGTCAATCAGCCCCATGGGATGGGCGGAAACGGCGATGTTAAACAGGAAGCTGCTGGTAACGGAAGCGTACTCGCCGATTTCTTCGATAAATTCATGCGAAAAACCGCTTTCCTTTGCAACAGCGTCAACCAGTTCCTTGTCATAGTAGGGGATGCCAAGGCGCTCGGCGACAGCCTTGCCAATGGTGCGGCCGCCGCTGCCAAACATACGGCTGATGGTAATGACTTTATTGGTCATGGGAATTCCCCCTCCTTTTCTTGTTGCTTTTATTATACAGCAAATCGCGTAAAAAAACAATAAAAAAGAGATGCGCCGCAGGCGGAAATGTGTTACACTTGGCGTGAGGAGGAATGCTGAAATGACGTTTGAACGAACGGTTCTGGAAATTGACGGCGACTATGCCGTCTTGGTGTCCGACAGCGGCGAGCAGAGCCGCACGGCGCTGGCGCTTTTACCAGACGAGATCCGCGAGGGCACGCGCCTGATTTTTGAGAATTTTGAATACCGCATCAAGGAATAATCCCAGATGCGTAGAAAATAACGGAGGAAAAGCTATGATTCGACACGTAATTATGTGGAAATTCCGAGCAGGCGAAGAAGAGAATATGCATAAGTTCCTTGACGGACTCAAGGCGTTGGACGGCGTGATTCCAGAGATCCGGCGCATGGAGGTTGGCGTGAACATTCTGGAAAAGAACAATTACGACGCCTGCCTGATTGCAGATTTTGACGATTTTGAGGCGCTGGATCGCTATAAAAAAGACCCGCGGCACGTGGCCGTGTCCACGCTGTGCAAATCCATTCGTGAAGCACGCGGCGCGGTAGATTTTGAAATTTAATCAGGGACAGTGACTCACTGATTGCATGATGCGTGTATTCGGGTTGTGGAGGCGATGCCTGTATCGACCCGCCCCTACAAGACATCTAAAAAATAAGGCGCACCTACGTTTCTGCCGGAAATTCCCTGGCGAATACGTAGGTGCGTTATGCTTTCAAATCTCATTTAGAACAGCTTGAACCAAATTGCAACCCAACGCCAGTGGTTGCAATTTGGAAAGGACGAGCAGCGGAATGGACGAGGCCTGCCGCTTGCGGCGGGACGAGGGAGATGGAGCTTGCGAGGACGCGGCGGCGCTGTAGTGCGACATGGTAGAAAGATTGTCGTGTGGTTGCCGCAACACTCAATTTTGGTACTTCCGTCATGTTGGGCGGTACGTGCCCACGCATCCTAAGCGCATCTTTTTGCCTGCTTTTTCTGGCAAGACAGAAAAAGCAGGTCTGCGAAGCAATGTTGCTGTAACCCGGTGGACTACAAAACACCCGCTCCCACCGGATGGCGGGAGCGGGGAGTGTATACTATCGTTCCTCTCGGAAATAGGGCAGTCCCAGCGACTGCGGTGGCTGATCCTCACGCTTTTTACGAAGCGAGACGACGATCAGGACAACCAGCGTGACAACATATGGCAGCATTTTGTACAGCTCTTTGATTGACAAATCCGTTCCGGTGGGAATGTAGAGGTACAGAATGTAGAAGCCGCCGAACAAAATCGAGGCCAGAATGCTGACGTTCGGACGCCAGATTGTGAAGATAACCAGCGCAATGGCAAGCCAGCCGCGGTCGCCAAACGCGTTGTTCGACCAGACGCCGCTGGCGTAGTCCATGACGTAGTACAGACCGCCGAGACCGGCAATCATGCTGCCGATGCAGGTGGCAAGGTACTTGTACTTCGTGACGTTGATACCGGCTGCGTCTGCCGTGGCGGCGTTTTCGCCGACGGCGCGCAGATAAAGACCCGAGCGTGTATGCTTGAGGAAGTAGGATGCCAGCAGCGCAATCAGAATCGCAAGGTAGGCCAGGAAACCGTAGGACAGGAAAATCTGCCCGAACCAGCCAAGCTTTGCGGCAAAGGGGAGCGACTTACTGAAATAGGAGCTGGTGACGGAGAGCGCGATGGAGGGAACTTCACTGCCCGACAGCTTAATGAGCGAGCCGCCGAAGAAATTGCCGATGCCCACGCCGAACGTGGTCAGCGCAAGGCCGGTGACGTTCTGGTTGGCACGCAGCGTAACGGTGAGGAAGCAATAGAGCAGCCCCATCAGAAGCGAACCCGCAAGCGAGCACAGCAGTGGAATCAGCACGGCCAGCAGTGCGCTTGGCGCACCGGCCTGCTCATAGAAGAACGCGCCGATTACGCCGCAGATACCGCCGACATACATAACGCCCGGAATGCCCAGATTCAGGTTGCCGGATTTTTCGGTCAGAATTTCGCCGGTGCTGCCGAAAAGAAGCGGAATGCCCTGCATAACCGCGCGGGGAAGAAACGATGCAAAATCAAAGAACATACTCACGCCTCCTTTTTGCCCTTGCGCAGGCTGACCTTGTAGGTGAGGAAGAACTCGCTACCAATGATGAAGAACAGAATGATGCCGGTCAGAATGTCGGAGAACGACTGGTTCAGCATAAAGGCACTGGAAATTTCACTTGCGCCGCGGCCAAGCACAACCAGCAGGAGACTGGTGAAGATCATGGCGATGGGATTGAACTTTGCAAGCCACGATACCATAACTGCGGTAAAGCCGCGTCCGCCAACAATGGTGGTGGTCAGCGTATGATCCGTGCCGGCCGTCAGCAGCAGACCCATCAGACCGCACACAGCGCCCGAAAGCACCATGGTGCGCACGATGACGCGGCTGACCTTGATGCCGGCGTAGCTGGCGGTACGCTGGCTTTCGCCGACAACGGCGATTTCATAGCCGTGCTTGCTCTTACTGAGGTAGATGTACATGACGGCGGTCAGGACGGCTACAACCAGAATGGTCAGCAGATACTGCTTGCCTGCGATAACCGGCAGCCAGCCGGCCTCGCTGCTCTGATTGATGATGCCGATTTTGCCCGCACCCTTGGGAACTTCCCAAACGATGATGAAAAACGCCGCAAGCTGCGTTGCAATATAGTTCATCATCAGCGTGAACAGCGTCTCGTTCGTGTTCCACTTGGCCTTGAAGATGGCTGGGAGAAAGCCCCACAGCGCACCGGCGGCAAGCGATGCAATCAGCATAATAACGATGAGCAGTGCGTTTGAAATTTTGCCGCCAAGGCAGATCATGCACGCGGCTGTGGCAAGACAGCCGATGAGAACCTGACCCTCAGCGCCGATGTTCCAGAAGCGCATCTTGAATGCGGGGGTAACGGCGAGAGAGATACCAAGCAGCACGGCCAGATTCTGGAACGTGACCCATGTTTTGCGCGCCGTGCCGAACGCGCCGCGGAAAATGGTGGAGTAGATGCTGATGGGGTTTTCGCCAGTGAGGAGCGTGGTGACAAGTGCGCAGACGATCAGCGCCAGAAGAATCGCGCCGCCGCGGATGAGCGCGGCCTTGTACCAAGGCAATGCGTCGCGTTTTGCAATATGGAATAAAGAATGCTTATGCATCTGCGTTCCCTCCTCCCGAAAGCGTCATCAGGCGGCCGATTTCGCGCTTATCTGTGCTGCGCGCGTCAACTTCGCCCGAAACTTCGCCGCCGCACAGAACAACAATCCGGTCGCACAGCTCAAGCAGCACGTCCAGATCCTCGCCGACGTAGACAACAGCTACACCGCGCATTTTCTGCTCTGTCAGCAGATTGTAGATGGTGTAGGATGTATTGATATCCAGACCGCGCACCGCGTAGGCGGTCATAAGCACGGCCGGAGACTGTGCAATTTCACGTCCAACCAGAACTTTCTGCACGTTGCCGCCGGACATCCGGCGAACCGGGAAATTGGTGCTGGGTGTAACAACGCCGAGCTCATTCCAAATCTGGTTGGCAAGCGCCTCGGGGTCTTTACGGTTGACAAACACGCCGCGCCCCTTGCGCCATGAGCGGAGCATCATGTTGCCTGTCATACCCATTGAGCCAACAAGACCCATGCCAAGACGATCCTCCGGGACAAAGGACATGGAAATGCCGCTCTTGCGGATGTCCATCGGGTCAAGACCGACAAGCTCTTTGGGTTTTGCGCTTTCCTCAGGCGGATAGAACACAACAGAGCCCTCCGAAACCGGGTAAAGACCCGCAATGGACTCAAGCAGCTCGCGC
>CAKTUT010000118.1 GCA_934621665.1 uncultured Oscillospiraceae bacterium
TTTTAAAGGTACGCCCCACGCCGTTTTGCATGCTCGACGAGATTGACGCGGCGCTGGACGACCGCAATGTCGAGCGTTTTGCGCTTTATTTGCGCAATCTGTGCGACAAGACACAGTTTATCGTCATTACACACCGCCGCGGCACGATGGAGGCGTCAGACGTTCTGTACGGCGTGACGATGCAGGAGCAGGGCATTTCCAAGATTCTGCATATCTGCATGGATGAACTGGAACAGCAGCTGGGTATTACCGGCTGACAGATAGGAGACAGATAATGGGATTTTTTGATAAGATCAAGCAGGGACTGAGCAAAACCGCAAGCTCCATCAGCAGCGTATTTACCGCGTCTGAATTGGACGACGATTTTTATGACGAGCTCGAAGAAAGCCTGATTCTGGCTGACCTTGGCGTGGAGACGACGGAAAAGGCAGTGACGCGGCTGCGCGCGCTCGCAAAGGAACGGCACATCAAAACGACCGCCGAGGCGCGCGAGGCGCTGCGCGAGGTGTTGGTGGAGATGCTGAATGTAGGCAGCTCCAAGCTGAACCTCAACACGACACCGTCAGTGGTATTGGTAATTGGTGTCAACGGCGTGGGCAAAACTACGACGATTGGCAAAATTGCGAACCAGCTGCGCGGAGAGGGCAGAAAGGTGCTGCTGTGCGCGGCGGATACATTCCGCGCGGCGGCGGCGGATCAGCTTGAGGTGTGGTCGCAGCGCGCGCATGTGGACATCATCCGTCAGCACGAGGGTGCAGACCCGGCAGCTGTTGTCTATGACGCAATTGCGGCTGCAAAAGCGCGCGGCTCTGATGTGATTTTGTGCGACACGGCAGGCCGGCTTCACAACAAGGCGAACCTGATGAATGAACTTGGCAAGATTTCACGTATTTTGTCTCGTGAGCTGCCGGATTCAGCGAAAGAGGTGCTGCTGGTGCTGGACGGCACGACCGGTCAAAATGGCCTGATTCAGGCAAAACAGTTCCAGGAGATTGCCGGTGTGACCGGCATTGCGCTGACAAAGCTGGACGGTACGGCCAAGGGCGGTATTGTTATTGCGGTTGCCGACGCGCTTCAGATACCGGTCAAATACATCGGTGTGGGCGAGCAGATGGACGATCTGATGCCGTTTAACGCAGAAGAATTCGTGAAGGCGCTTGTATAACGGAGGGAACACAATGAAAGCGGTACTGGCAAGTCAGAACGTGCACAAATTGCAGGAATTGCAGGCAATCCTCGGAGGCCTTGGCATTGAGGTCGTTCTGGAATCAGATATCGGACTGCACATTGACGTGGACGAGACGGGTACGACATTTGAGGAAAATTCCCGGCTGAAAGCCGAGGCGGTGATGAAAGCGTCGAATATGCCGACGATTGCAGACGATTCGGGTCTGATGGTCGATGCGCTGGACGGTGCGCCGGGCGTATATTCTGCGCGATACGGTCCGAAAGGGCACGACGGCACGGACGATGAACGGATTGCGTATCTGCTTGAAAACTTGAAAGACGTGCCAGACGAGCAGCGCACGGCACACTTTGTGTGCGTGATTACGTGCCTGTGGCCGGATGGACGGGAAATTGTTGCGCGCGGCGAGTGCCCGGGCAAAATTCTGCACGAAAAGCACGGAAAGGGCGGGTTTGGCTATGACCCGGTATTCTATCTTCCGGAATACGGCATGACGTATGCGGAGCTCCCGGCGGAAAAGAAAAATGAAATCTCCCACAGAGGCTGTGCGCTGCGCGAATTTGTGAGAATCTATAAGGAGAATGGTTATGATGACAAGTAAACAGCGCGCCGAGCTGCGCGCGCAGGCCAATACACTTGACACCATTTTGATGATCGGCAAGGGCGGCATTTCAGATATGGTTATTGCCGAGACGGAAAAGCTGCTGGACGCGCGCGAGCTTGTAAAGGGACGCGTATTGGAAAGTGCGATGCTGACGGCGCGTGAGGCTAGTGATGAGCTTTGCGCACGTACCGGCGCCGACGGCATTCAGGCGGTTGGCAGCAAATTTGTGATTTACCGTAAGTCTGAAAAACTGGAGCGTGAGCGTGCAGCGGCAAGCAAACCCGCCAAGCCTGCGGCTAAGAAAGTGAACCCGGTCAAGGCCGGCGTCCGCAACCGCCGCCGCGCGGCAAAGCTGGAGCGTGAACGCCGCGACAAGTATTTCCATGACGCGGCGGTGAATGCTGCCATTGAGCGCCGCAGACAACGCGAACAGCAGGACGGCTGAGTATGGCGCGTATCGGAATTTACGGTGGAAGCTTCAATCCGCCGCACCGCGGCCATATTCTGGCGGCGCGTGAGTGCTGCACACGTCTGGCGCTTGACCGGCTGATTTTCATCCCGGATGCCGAACCGCCGCACAAGACGCTTGCGCCCGGATCTCCGGACAGCGCAACGCGGCTTGCGCTGGTAAAGCTTGCGGCGCAGGACGTGCCGATGGCCGAGGTGAGCGATATGGAGCTTCGACGTGATGGAAGAAGCTACACTGCCGACACCGTGCGCCAGCTGCGACAGCAGTATCCGGAAGAGGAACTGGCTTTGCTCATGGGAACGGATATGTATCTGTCGTTTGACCAGTGGCGCGAGCCGGATGTGATTGCAAATGCCGTAACGCTTGCCTGTATGTACCGCTCGGACGCGGACGATGCGCTGTTGTCGCAGCTTTGCAGGCAGCGGGAACGGCTGGCCAAAACGCTTGGCGCGAGGTCGATTTTTGCCGAAAATGAGGCGCTGGATATCTCGTCCACGCAGGTGCGCAGAATGCTGTTCTTCGGCTGTGCCGACGCGTATTTGCAGCCGCAGGTGCTGGATGCGATCAAAACACTTGGCCTTTACGGCACAAATGATGTATGCGCCGGACTGGATTTTGAAACACTAAAGGAAAAAAGCCTTTCTTTGCATAAGCCGAAGCGTGTGCCGCACGCAATCGGATGCAGCGAAACGTCGGCATTGCTTGCGCGTCGTTTTGGCGCAGACGAAACTGCAGCGGCACGAGCTGGCATATTGCACGATGTGACAAAGGCGTTGACAACTGCGGAGCAGCGGATGCTCTGTCGTTATGCGGCCCTGACGCTGACTGCCGACGAGGAGACGACCCCAGCGCTTTTGCACGCGAAAACCGGCGCATGGGCGGCGGAGACAATCTTTGGCGAGCCGCGGGAGATCTGTGACGCAATTCGATGGCATACGACGGGAAAGGCCTGCATGACTACGCTCGAAAAAATTGTCTACCTTGCTGATATGATTGAGCCGACGCGCGAGTATCCCGGTGTGGATGAGATTCGCACAGCGGCAGAGCTTGACCTTGACCGCGCGGTTTTGCTGGCGCTAAAGCGCACCATTGCGTATCTGCACGAGCGCGGCTTTGCGGTGTGTGAGGCGTCGATACAGGCGCGTGATTTTCTTCTGTCCGAAAGGAACTGAAACAGAGATTTATGAAACTCTTTGGCAATAAAAAGCATGCCGGCCATGTTCAAAAACGAAAGGCCGGCGGGGCAAAGTATGGAATTCTGATTGCGCTTTGCGTTCTGCTGGTGCTGGCCGGAACAGGCTTTGCCGTATATAAATTCAACGTCAAGCCGACGCAGGAGAATAAAAAGCAGACCGTCATCCAGCAGCCGCTGCCGGTACAGACGGAGGTAAAAGCGCCGACCATCACGAAAACGCAGAAGCAGCTGGACGTAAAAACCGGCGAAACGGTGGATGTTGCGGTGGAAGAGCCCGCAGGCTTCCGCGAGGGCGTGTATAACATCCTTATCTGCGGCACAGACGGCGACGGCTACCGAACCGACACGATCATGATTGCGCATCTGGACACGAACACAAAGCAGACGGCGCTGATGAGCATCCCCCGCGACACCGTGGTGGAGACGAGCGACTATATCATGAAGATCAACTCTGTCTATGCAAACGGCGGCGATGAGGGCATGAAGCGTCTGGAAAGCCGGCTCAATACGCTGCTCGGCTTCCCGGTGGATGGCTATTTCCTCGTTGATCTGGAGGCTTTCCAGAAAGCGGTTGATCTGATTGGCGGCGTCTGGTTTGACGTGCCGATGGATATGTATTATAATGACCCCACGCAGAATCTGCACATTGATCTGAAAGCTGGGTATCAGCTTCTTGACGGCGTGAATGCCATGGGGCTTGTCCGCTTCCGCAAGGGCTATGCCTCGCAGGATATCCAGCGGACAAAGGTGCAGCAGGACTTTTTAAAGGCGCTGGCAAAGCAGTGCCTGTCGATTGGAAACCTGACAAAGCTCAAGGAATTTGCCGATATTTTCTCGGAATATGTCCTGACTGACCTGACGGTTGGCAATATGCTTTATTTCGCAAAAGAGCTTATGAGCTGCGACCTTGACGAGATGAAGAGCTATACGGTTGAGGGCGAGGGAATGATGATTAACGGCGGGTCTTACTATCCGCTTTTTGACTGGAGCATTCTTGACATCGTCAACGAATCGTTCAATCCCTATGAGACCAAGCTGACGAGCGAGAATATCCACGTGGTTACGCCAGGCGCTGCGCAGACGTATCAGACGCCCGCACAGCCGGAGGAGACGGATTCTGACGAAGTGCCGGATGAGACACTGCCCGATGATTCTGACGATACGCTTTCGCCGGAAGTACCGGATGAGACACTGCCGGATGAAAACCCGTCCGGCGGCGGCCAGACGCCAGATCCTGGGACAGACGATGGAAGCACGCCGGAGCTGCCGGGTGATCCGGAATTCTGGAATTGACAACACAAATCGAAGATAGAAAGGAAAAACTGTATGCTGACAGCAAAGCAAGTTGCAGCCACCGCCGCAAAGGCGCTGGAGGACAAAATGGGTCTGGACATCCGCGCAATTGAGATTACCGACGTGTCCACGCTTGCCGACTATTTCCTCATCTGCACCGCTACGTCCAACACGCACGTGCGCACGCTGTGCGACGCAGTGGATGAGGTGCTTGACGTGGCAGGGGAGAAGCTTCTCAACCGCGAGGGTCACCGCAGCGGCACATGGGTTCTAATGGACTATGGCTGCGTGGTGGTGCATGTATTTACCGAAGAGACGCGCGCATTTTATGATCTGGAGCGTCTGTGGCAGGACGGCCGTGAGGTTGACGTCAAAACGTTGACAGATGAAGCGTAATTTTGTGGTTTTTTCGTGCGGCGCTTGACAAAAGCACGCGAAGAACGTACAATAACGTCCATATTGAAAAAGCTGTGATGGGAAAAAGGCGGCGAATGCCCAATTCAGAGAGCCGGCGGATGGTGCAAGCCGGTGCGGGGGCGCTGCTATACTGGTCTCGGAGCTGCCTGCCTGAATAGGGCTGGACGGTTGACCGCGTTAAAGGTCACTGAGCGGCGCTATGCGCCGGAATCAGGGTGGTACCGCATAAAATTTATGCCCCTGACTGCAACGGCAGTCAGGGGCATTTTTGCGGCTGGATCTTGAAATATCAAACGAAGAGGAGTTTGTTATGAAATACGATTTTGCAGCCATTGAAAAGAAATGGCAGGAAAAATGGGAACAGGATAA
>CAKTUT010000119.1 GCA_934621665.1 uncultured Oscillospiraceae bacterium
TGCCGCAGGCGGCGATGATGGCCTCCGCCGAGAGGATTCCGTCCACTGCTGCCGACATGATGCCGCCGGCGTAGCCCGCGCCCTCGCCGCAGGGGTAGAGACCTGAAACGGCGGACTGGCGCGATTCATCGCGAATAATACGGACAGGCGAGGAACTTCTGGTTTCGGGTGCGGTCATAACGGCATCTGGCGCGGCAAAGCCGTGCAGACGGCGGTCAAGCTCGGGCAGTGCCTGCTCCAGAACACCGGTGATGCGCGGCGGGAGCACGTCGTGCAGATCACAGAGCGTCACGCCGGGGCGGTAAGTTGGCTGAACAGCGCCAAGCGCTGTGGACGCGCGGTGCGCAAGAAAATCGCCGACCAGCTGCGCCGGGGCGCGATAGTCCCCGCCGCCCGCACGGAATGCAGCTTGCTCCAGCTGGCGCTGCCAGTACATACCGCCAAGCGTCGATTTGTCGGGGAAATCCTCGGGGTTCAGCGTGACGAGCAGTGCGGCGTTGGCGTTTTCGCCGTCGCGTGCGTGGTTGCTCATGCCATTTGTTACCACGCCGCCCGTCTCCGACGCGGAGGCGACCACATGGCCGCCGGGACACATACAAAACGTATATGCCGAGCCGCCGGATGGCAGATGCACGTTCAGCTTATAGTCCGCTGCCGGAAGATTTGGGTTTCCGGCAAACGCACCGTATTGGCTCTCATCAATCAGCTGCTGCGGGTGCTCGATACGCACGCCCATGGAAAAAGGCTTCGGTTCCATCGGAATGCCGGACGACAGCAGCATTTCAAACGTGTCGCGCGCGCTGTGGCCAATGGCCAACACAACATGCTGCGTTTCAAAGCGGAGTGTTTCGCTGCCACATTCGGCGCGCACGGCACAGATGTGTCCGCCCTGCGTTTCAAGGCCGGTCAGGCGTGTATTAAAGTACACTTCGCCGCCAAAGTGGACAATGCGCTCGCGCAGGTTCTGCACGACGGTAACGAGCACATCCGTGCCGATGTGCGGCTTGGCGTCAAACAGAATTTCTCCGCCCGCACCCGCGTCGGCAAAGCGCTCAAGTACCCAGCCGATGCGGATATTTTTTGTGCCGGTGTTGAGCTTGCCATCAGAGAACGTGCCCGCGCCGCCCTCGCCGAACTGGACATTGCACGACGGGTCAAGCTCACCTGTCTGCCAGAAGTGCTTGACCTTTTCCTGCCGCTGCTGCGCGTCAAGACCGCGCTCCAGGACAATCGGACGAAGCCCCGCCTCAGCCAGCACGAGCGCGGCGAACATTCCCGCAGGTCCAAAACCCACGACAACCGGGCGCTGTGCGGGAAGCGTTGATGGGAGCGGCGGCTGATAGACCGGGTCGGCGGTAAGAGAAGCCTTTTGACAGCGCGCCGCCTTTAAAACCTTGTCCTCGCGTCCCTTGACCAGCACGTCCACGGTGTAGATGATGCGCACGTCGTTTTTCTTTCGCGCGTCAATAGAGCGGCGGCGGATATCCAGCTGGCGGATGTCCTGCGGCCGGATGTGCAGAAGCCGTGCAGCGGCGGACGCGAGATGCGACGCGTCCTGATCGGGGGAGAGGGAGATATCTCGAATTCGTATCATGCTTGTTCCTTTCATTCCTGCGTGCCAAGCGCACCGGCCAGATGGCCGGACGACCACGCCCACTGCAGATTGTAGCCGCCGCAGTCACCGTCAATGTCCAGCACCTCGCCGCAGGCGAAAACGCCCGGTGCGATGCGGCTTTCCAGCGTATCGGCGCGGAACTGCGACGTCAGAATGCCGCCCGCCGTGACCTGCGCGCTGTCCATGCCCATGAGGCCGGTAACCTCCAGCGCATAGCACTTTGTCAGCGCAATTGCGTCGCGAAGCTCGTCATCGGTCACGCCGCAAAGATTCTTGTGCACATCAATTCCAGCGCGGCGAACAATTGTCTTGCCAAGGCGCGTCTGCAAAAGACCGGTAAAGAGCTCCTCGGCGGAAACCTGCGCAAAGCGCTCACGCCGCGCCTGCAAAAGAGATAGCAGCGTGTCCGGTGCATAGTCGCGGCAGAAGTCGATCAAAAGCGTTTTGACGCCGTCCGATTCCGAGACAGCGCGCGAGAGCGCAAACGCGGCTGGGCCTGAAACACCGAACTCGGTAAATTGCAGTTCACCCTCGGTAAATGCGGCTGTGTGGCCGCCCGCTTTCAGACTCAGCCGACCGTCGGCACGCACGCCCTTGAGTGCCCGCACCCATGTGGGCTCGGTTTTGATCTGCGTCAGACTGGGGTGGAGCGGCGAACACGTATGGCCGAGCTGCTCCAACAGCCGATAGCCGAGCTCCGTTCCGCCAAGCTTCCGCCCGGCACAGCCGCCAGCGGCCAGAATCAGCCGGTCGGCGAACCAGCCCTTGCCGTCAACCGCCGTGACCTGATAGCCGCGCGCCTTTTTGCGCACGCTCTCAATTTCACAGCCGCATACCACTGTCACGCCCGCGCTTTCCAGCGCGAAGCGCAGCACATCGACAACGCTTCCCGCCTGATCGGAGCGAGGATAGACGCGTCCGGAGGGCTCGGTGACGGTGAGCAGTCCGAGATCCTGAAAAAATGCCAGCGTATCGTCAACAGAAAAAGCCGAGAGTGCCGGCTGAACAAACGATGGCGTTGTACCGTGATAATTTGTTGATGTCAGATTGCGGTTTGTCAGATTGCAGCGGCCGTTGCCGGTGGCAAGAAGCTTTCTGCCCACGCGCGACTGCCGCTCGAGAACGGTGACCTGCGCGTTTGGAAGCGTAGAGGCGCGCAGCGCGGCCATCATGCCGCTGGCACCGCCGCCGATGATGATGACTTTCATGCGGTTTGCCTCAATTCTATAGCGAATAACACCAGTATAAACGAAATCCATCGGTTTCTCAAGCGTAAAAGCGAAGAAGCAGCGCCGGTACGCCACGTATATTTTCTGCAAATAAATGCAGATAAACGAAAAAAGACTCTTTACCTTTTTAAATCAGTGTGTTAGAATATGCAAAACGTCAAACGGCGAAACGAGGTGAGGACATGGATTGGAAACAGGAGCTTGCGCATCTGGCACAGGACAAGGATGAGGCAATGCTGCTGACGCACGTATGCGACCGGCTTTCCGGTGCAGTGCAGCGGGATATCCCCGCGTCTACCTGCTTCCTGTCCCCGCGTGAGCAGGCACTGGTAAGTCAGCTGCTGCGCGGTCTGCCGCTCACATTCTTCGGCGGGCTGGATTACAGCGAGCGCAAGGTCTGCTGCTATCTGCCGGAGTATCTGGGTGAGAGCTGGCTCATGTCCGATGACGGTCCTGTCGCCGCAATACGCGCGGAGTTTTATGCCGCCGAGCATCCCGGCCACCGGGATTTTCTTGGCGCGTTGATGGGCTGCGGTGTCAAGCGTGAGACCATCGGCGATATCTATGTTGCCGAGGGCAGCTGTGACCTTTTGGTTACACGCGAGATGCTGCCGTATCTGCTGCAAAACTTTACTTCCGCCGGACGCACGCACCTTAGTGTAAGGGGGCTCTCCCTGTCAGAGGTTCGCGCGCCGGAGGCCAAAACCAGAACCATCCGCGACACGGTATCGTCGCTGCGGCTGGACAGTGTGGTCGCCTCCGGCTTCGGGCTCAGCCGCGCAAAAGCGGCCAGTGCAGTAGAAAGCGGGAAAACCGAGCTCAATCATATGCCGTGCATAAAGCCTGACCGGCCAGTTTCGGCGGGCGATACCGTCAGCGTGCGCGGGCTTGGAAAGCTCCGTCTTGATGAAGTACTCGGAAATACGAAAAAGGGGAGAACCGGCATCCAAATCAGCCGGTTTGTATAAAACCATGAATCAGGAAAAAATCGACCGTATCAATGCCCTTGCCCGCAAGGCAAAGCAGGACGGTCTGACCGAGGAAGAGCTTTTGGAACGCGATCTTCTGCGTAAGGAGTATATCCAGTCTGTCAAAGAGAGCCTTTGCGCGCATCTTGACAACACTTGGGTAATCGACAACCGCGGAAAGCGTCGCAAGCTCTCTGAGCATTCGGCGCTTGACCGCAATGCGAAAGAGAGAGGTACTAATGAAACGTAGATTAACTTCAAAAGAATATATATACATCGCAAGCATGCTGTTTGGCATGTTTTTCGGCGCGGGAAACCTGATTTTCCCGGTCTTTATGGGACAGATGGCGGGCAGTCACGTCTGGCGCGCCATTCTCGGCTTTTTGATTACGGGCGTCGGTCTGCCGCTGATGGGCGTGGCCGCGCTTGGCATCAGCCGCAGCACCGGACTGTTCGATCTGAGCAGCAAGGTCAGCCGGCCTTATGCCATGTTCTTTACGTGCCTGCTGTATCTGACGATCGGGCCGTTTTTCGCCATTCCGCGCTGCGCCACTACGTCGTTTACCGTGGGACTTGAGCAGCTGCTGCCGGGAAGCACAAACACGGGGCTGTTTTTGCTGCTGTTCACGCTGGCGTTTTTTATCGCCGCCATGCTGTTTTCACTCTATCCGGGCAAAATCCTTACATGGGTCGGCAAAATCCTCAATCCGTTCTTCCTGCTGTTTTTGAGCATCCTTGTGATTGTGGCGCTGCTGCATCCCACGGCGAGAATCGCGGATGTCGCACCGATTGGCAAGTATAACACCCAGCCGTTCTTTACGGGCTTTCTGGAGGGCTATAACACGATGGATGCACTGGCAAGCCTTGCCTTTGGCATTGTTGTGGTGCAGGTTATCCGAAGCCTCGGCGTGGAAGAGCCGGGCGCAGTGGCGACGAACACGGTGTTTGCCGGTGTGTTCAGCTGTCTTTTGATGGCGGTTATTTACTTTGCCGTGACGATTGTCGGCACACAGAGCCGCGGCGCACTTGATGCGGCGGAAAACGGCGGCATCGCCTTTGCGCAGATTGCACGGCACTATCTCGGCACGCCGGGACTGGTTATTCTGGCCATTACAGTAACGCTGGCGTGCCTGAAAACGGCGGTCGGGCTGATTACCAGCTGTGCCGAGACATTCTCGGCGATCTTCCCTAAAGGACCGACCTATCGCGTGTGGGCTGTGATTTTCAGCGTCATGTCACTGCTGTTTTCCAACTTTGGTCTCAGCAAAATCATCAGCTACTCTCTGCCCGTGCTGATGTTCCTGTATCCGCTGGCCATTACGCTGGTGGTGCTGGCGCTGTGTGGGCGGCTGTTTGGGCATGATACGCGTGTGTACCGTTGGACAACCGGCTTTACGCTGGTGGCGGCGCTGTATGACCTTTGCAATGCGCTTCCGGCAGAAACGCTGTGCGCGCTGCATCTGGATGGTGCGGTGAAAGCAGTGGGCAGCGTGCTTCCGCTGACGGAGCTTGGACTTGGCTGGATCTGCCCGGCACTGGCGGGACTGGCTATTGGCCTGTGTCTCCACTGGCTGCGCCCAGCAAAGCGCGCATAATAGAGATATCCCCCGGACTGCAGAACGCAGTCCGGGGTTTTTGCTTGCGGTCAGCCGGATTTGTGAGAGAATCGTGCAGCACGCTTGACAGCGCGGCAGTTTGGACGTAAGATG
>CAKTUT010000120.1 GCA_934621665.1 uncultured Oscillospiraceae bacterium
TCCCAGATCCGTTCTTTTTTCTGCATGAGTTGCTTGCTCCTTTACAAAATCGTGCGGGTCGGATAACCGGCCCGCACGGAGGGATATCTGAACTTAGGCGTTGTCCGCTTCAGCCTCAGCCTGCTTCTGACGCTCCTCTTCTTCTTCCTCAAGCACGCGGTAGGCCACCTTGCCGACCAGCGTTTTGGGAAGCTCTGCACGGAACTCAATGTCATACGGCATGGCGTATTTTGCAATCTGGCCGCGGCAGTAGGTCAGAATCTCCTGCTTGACCTCTTCGCTCGGCTCGTAGCCCGGACGCAGCACAACAAATGCCTTGACTTTCTGCATCTTGTACGGGTCTTTCACGCCGATGACGCAGGAGAGAAGAACCTTTTCGTGGCCGTCGATGATATTTTCCAGCTGGCCTGGGTAAACGTTGTAGCCGGAGGTGATGATCATGCGCTTGATGCGCTGCGAGAAGTAGACAAAGCCGTCCTCATCCATCTTGCCAAGGTCGCCGGAATGCATCCAGATGCGACCGTCGGCATGGCGGCGGAGCGTTGCGGCAGTCTCCTCGGGATTATCCATGTAGCAGAGCATGACGGACGGACCGGAAATGCAGATTTCGCCCTCAATATCGGTCTCAAGCTCGTCGGTCGTGCCAGGTTTGACGATCTTATAGTATGTATCCGGGAACGGAATACCGATCGAGCCGACACGGTTATAGTCCTTGGGCGTCAGGCAGCTTGCCGTGACGCACTCGGTCAGTCCATAGCCCTGACGGATCTGGACAGAAGCATTATGCGCCTTGAGGAACGCATCAACTTTCTTTTTCAGCTCAATGGACAGGCTGTCGCCGCCGCAGAACACGCCCTTGAGGCAGCTGAGATCGGCATTTTCCAGCTTGTCCGCGCGCAGCAGCGCCTCAAACAGCGTGGGAACGCCCGGAATGATGTTGGGCTGCTTCTTGATCAGGAGCTCGGCATACGTCTTAACGTTGAACTGCGGGACGAGGATGCAGCATGCACCGCCGATGAGCGCAGTGTGGATGCCGATGCCAAGACCGAATCCGTGGAAAATGGGCATGACCGAAAGCATCTTCATGCCGTCGATGGGGGCAAAGCCGCTGGCCGCGATGGTTTGCAGGCCGAGGGCGTTGAAGTTCATGTTGCTGAGCATAATGCCCTTGGTGGTGCCGGTGGTACCGCCGGAATAGAGAATGGAGGCGCAGTCATTCGCTGCCGGCATTTTCTTCGGCAGGGGCAAGTTGCGCTTTGCCCCGGTACGGATAAACTCATTCCACCAGATATAGCCGCCGCGTCTGGGAGGCTTCGGCGTTTTGCGTCCCTTAGTCAGCGCATAGCCGATGGCCAGATGCGGCAGAAGCTCGTCCTGTACACGGGCGATAAGCAGCTTGCAGTCGGGATCGTCCAGCTCCTGCATGACCGGCGCGATTTTTTCATAGAACTGGTCGAGCGTCAAGATGGCGCGCGAATGCGAGAAGTTAAGATAGTGCTTGATCTCACCGGCAGCCGACAGCGGGTGGATCATATTGGACACCGCGCCGATGCGGTTTAGCGCGTAGAAGCTGTTGAGTGCCTGCGGGCAGTTCGGCATGCAGATGGTGACCTTGTCGCCCTTGTGAATGCCCATGGCGAGATAGGCTTGTGCTGTCTCGTCGATGCGGCGCATGAACTCGGCATACGTCGTCTTTTTGCCCATGAACTCATAGGCATAGTTTTTCGGGAACTTTTCTGCGGCTCTTGCAACCATCTCATAGATGGATACCTTGGGGTACTCCAGATGATGGGGAACATCACCGTAGTACTTTAACCACGGAGCAGAGGAAGAAATGCTCATATTTTGTCATCCTTTCTGAATTTTACACACCTTTTCGCGGCATACACACCAAAAGCCGCTAGGCTGTCATTATATCCCGAATATGGGAAAAACGCAACCTTTTTTGCAAATTTTACGTTTGCATTCCGCAATTCAGCGGTTCAGAAGCCGTGCAATTGCCGGACGGTGAACTTTCATCGCGCCCTTGGGGCAGAATTCCTGACAGCAAAAGCAGTGAATGCAGGCACTGCGGTCAATTTGCGGCAGATCCTTTTGCATGGTGATGGCCTTTGCCGGGCAGATTTTCGCGCACTTTGCACAGCCGATGCATTCCTTCGGCGCGACCTTCGGGACAGAAGTAAGCGCGTGCTTGACAAAATAGCCGCAGAGTTTGCCAAACCGACCGTCGCCGCCATAGCGGAACGATACGGACGTCTGTGCCGTCGGCGCGTGAAAATTGTTTACATAAAATGCAGACGCGTTGCCGCAGACGCTGAGTGCGGATGCGTTTTCGGGGATCAGGCCGCGCTCCTGCGCTGCGCGCAGCGTGGGCACGTCGGCAGCGCTCAACCCGAGCAGCTCGGCACACAGCAGGTCAAGCTTGTGCGGTGAGGCAGACGCAGCCACAAAGCCCATCGAGATGGGCGTGCCCTTGGTCGGACCGTTTCCCTCCATGCCGATGACGGCGTCACAGATGGAAAGGCGCGGCTTAAAGTATTCGTTCAGGTCAATCAGCATCCGCGCAAAATCGGCGGCATCGGGATACTGGTAGTGATATTCCGGCTTCATTGTGCCGGGAATCACACCGAAGAGGTTCTTTGCCGCGTTCGACATTCCCATCATGCCGTGACTTTTCAGCTTGCAGAAGTCAATGATGGCATCGGCGTTTTTCAGCCAGGCAGTATACATAAAGCGCTTGGCGCAGACGGCCTCCGGGAAAGCAGCCTCCTCCTGTGAAAAGTCCTGATTGAGCGATGCGCCGTATTTTTCGCACGCATGCATTCCGGTTGCATCGTAGACGCGCGCGAGGTGCGCAGGGGTATACAGGCCGCCGGGGCTGTCACCCAGTACAACGTTTGCACCGCGCGCGCAAAGCATCTCCACCAGCGCGCACAAAAGCGCCGGATGCGTAGTGGCGGCCTCCTCCGGCTTCATAGCGGAGACAAGGTTGACCTTGATTGCAATGCGCATTCCGGGTGTGACCCAGTCAAGGCCGCCGATTGGCGCAAGTACCTGCGCAAGCGCGGCGCGGCAGGTGTCCATCTCATAGCTTTCGCATCGGGTGATGCTGACATCATAACCCAAGACGATCCCTCCAAAGCGTAATTTCGTTTGTGTCCGGCAGAATGATATCAGCCAGACATCTTCGTTACTATATCACGAAGTCCGCCGCTTTGTAAACACATGGTGCACAAAGTGTTTACAAAACAGTAAAAATACTGTATAATACCATGTCAGATTGTACGTTTGCGCAATGCTGCACGTACAGCGTGTTGGAGAAAGGAGCCTTTGTGATATGCCGGACATGAACAGGAATACAAATGCAGACGGCGTTGGCTTTGGCTTTGATAAAAATGACCGTGATGCGGAGCTGGACGCTATTCTTTTAGATGTGAAGCAGCTCCTGGATGAGGACGCGGAACAGATCGCGCAGGAGGCGGACGAGTCCGCCGAGCCGGAGGCAGAAGCACCGGAGGAAACGCCTGCTGCACCATATGAGCAGGGCGCACCGGTCAGTGCAGACGATGTCCATATTGATTACCGCAAGTTCTACGGGGAAACGCCGCCTGAACCGGATGCATCCGGCGAGGTGTCAGCAGACGAACCGGTGGTGTTTCCGCCGCTGACGTTCTATGAGCAGTCGCGCCCAGTCTATCAGGCGGCGCGCCGTGCGCAGTATGAACGTGAGCGCGAACAGGAGCGTCTGGCGCGTGAGCAGGAGCTTCGTGCCAGAGAGCAGGAGGAGGCTGAGAAAATGCGCGAGCTGGAGCAGCGGCGCAAAAAGCCCCGCCGTGCGCAAAGGCGCGAAGCGCCGCAGCCGGGAAGCGCCGATTACGCGCAGTGGCTGTATGAGCAGGGAAGCGATGCGCAGAGCGTGGCGCAGCGTGAAAGCATGGAGGCCATGCAGCAGGAGCACGCTGGTGCGCGCGAAAAGCCCGTAAAGAAAAAACGCGTTGCCTTTGGCCGTGTCGTTTTGGTGCTGCTTGCGGTGCTGGTGGTGATTTGTGTGGTGCTGACGGGAATTGCGCGCCAGCCAAAGGCCGGTGATGCAGCGCTTGGCGCGCGGCTGCGCAATTGCAGCACAATTTTCCTTGCGGGCGTGGACGAGGGCGGCTATCGGACGGACACAATGATGCTGATGCGCCTTGACCGCGAGGCGCATACGGTGAGTCTTGTATCCATTCCGCGTGATACGCTTGTCTACTGCGAATATTCCGTACCGAAGATCAACTCGTCCTATGGTTGGGCCGGCGGCGGAGAGCACGGCATGGAGGAGCTTCTTAAGCGTGTCAGCGAGATCATCGGTTTTGAGCCGGACGGCTATATTCTGATTGAAATGTCGGCGCTGGAGGAGCTGATCGACCGCATGGGCGGCGTGACGTTCGATGTGCCGATGGAGATGCACTATTCTGACCCCAGCCAGAACCTGTCGATTGATCTGAGCGCCGGAGAACAGAAGCTCAATGGCGCGCAATCGCTTCAGCTGCTGCGCTTCCGTTCAGGCTATGCCGCAGCAGATCTTGACCGCGTATCGGTGCAGCGCGATTTTATCAGCGCAGCACTTAAGCAGTGGGTCTCGGTGCGCGGGGCAATCGCGCTTCCAGGTGTACTGAAGCTGCTGAAGAATTCCACACTCAGCAGCTTGTCCACGGCGAACTATCTCTGGCTTGCCGAGACGCTGATGCTGTGCAACCGCTCTGAGATTCACACTGCAACGCTTCCAGGCGCGGCAACGTACATCGCGGGCGGCTCGTATTATGTGCTGGATGCGGCGGGCGTTGCCGAAACGGTGAACGCGGAGTGCAATCCCTATGAAAAAGGAGTGACCGTCTCGGATCTTTATATCCGCGTCGGATGATATTATGAAAATTTCAGAACGTTTTATCGGCCGCCCGACAGCAGATGCGTCGGGGCGGCTGCAAAAGGAAATTGCGTGCTATGATCTGCTGGATGCGCTTGGTATCTCGTATGCGCGTGTTGATCACGACTGCTCCGATACCATCGAGGCCTGCGAGGCGGTAGAAACCGTCCTGCAGGAAAAAATCTGCAAGAATCTGTTCCTCTGCAACCGGCAGAAAACGAACTTTTATCTGCTGATGCTGGAGGGCGAAAAGGTTTTTAAGACGAAAGACCTTTCAAAGCAGCTTGGCGTGTCGCGACTGTCGTTTGCCGACGCGGCGGATATGGAGAAATACCTCAATATTACACCCGGCTCGGTCAGCGTGCTGGGACTGATGAACGATACCGAGAACCATGTTCGGCTGGTCATTGACCGGCCGGTGTATGAGGCTGCCATGGTTGGATGCCATCCGTGCATCAACTCGTCCACGCTTGCCATCTCCATGCGCGATGTCCTGGATAAGTTTCTGCCGCGTGTGCACCACGACGTGACAGTTGTCGAGCTTCCCAATCCGGAGAC
>CAKTUT010000121.1 GCA_934621665.1 uncultured Oscillospiraceae bacterium
TATGATGCGCTGATTACGGCGTTTCAGTGTGAGACACACGAGGGAAACCTCACGTTCTCAAAGGCCATGGATACCGTGGAGCAATATAAGGAATATCTGTCGTCTGACGCGCTCGCCGTGTACGAGCAGCTGCTGGGCGAGTGAGAAAAGAGGAAATAAAGCATGCTTGATATTCGATTTGTCCGTGAAAATCCGGACGTAGTAAAGGAAAACATCCGCAAGAAGTTTCAGGATGAGAAGCTGCCGCTGGTGGATGAGGTCACAAAGCTCGATGCCGACCGCCGCGCCGCCATCGCCGAGGTGGAAAGCCTGAAGGCTGCGCGCAACAAGCTTTCAAAGGCAAACGGCCCACTGTATGGCCAGCTAAAAAAGTGCGACGACGAGTCAAAGAAAGCCGAGCTTCAGGCGCAGATCGACCAGAACAACGCCGCCGTCAAGGCCGACGACGAGCGCCGCGCGCAGCTTGACCAATCTGTCGCCGAGATGGACGCGCGCATCCGCGAGATCCTTTATGTAATTCCGAACATCATCGACCCGTCTGTCCCCATCGGTCCGGATGACAGCTGCAACGTGGAGGCCGAGCGCTTCGGTGAGCCCGTTGTGCCCGATTTTGAAGTGCCGCACCATGTGGACATCATGGCGCGCTTTGACGGCATCGACAAGGACGCCGCCGGACGCGTGGCCGGCATGGGCTTTTATTATCTGCTTGGCGATATCGCGCGGCTGCATGAGGCGGTTCTGGCCTATGCACGCGATTTCATGATCGACCAGAAGCACTTTACCTATGTCATCCCGCCATTCATGATGCACGGCGACGTGGTCAAGGGCGTTATGTCGTTCCCAGAGATGGAAGCCATGATGTATAAGATTGAGGGCGAGGATCTGTATCTGATCGGCACGTCCGAGCACACGATGATTGGCCGCTTTATCGACCAGATTCTGCCCGAGGCGCAGCTGCCGCTGACGCTCACATCCTACTCGCCCTGCTTCCGCAAGGAGGTTGGCAGCCACGGTCTGGAGGAGCGCGGCGTCTACCGTATCCATCAGTTTGAAAAGCAGGAGATGATTGTCGTCTGCCGTCCGGAGGACTCGAACGACTGGTACGACAAGCTTTGGCACTACTCCGTTGAGCTGTTCCGCAATCTGGAAATTCCGGTTCGTCAGCTCGTCTGCTGCTCTGGCGATCTGGCTGATCTCAAGGTCAAATCGTGCGATATTGAGGCGTGGAGCCCCCGTCAGCAGAAGTATTTTGAAGTCTGCTCGTGCTCGAATCTCGGCGATGCGCAGGCGCGCCGCCTGAACATCAAGATTCGCGGCGAGGACGGCAAGCTCTATCTTGCCCATACGCTGAACAATACATGCGTCGCGCCGCCGCGGATGCTGATTGCGTTCCTGGAAAACCATTTGCAGGCGGACGGCAGCGTGACAATTCCCGAGTGCTTGCAGCCGTATATGGGCGGAAAGAAAGTGCTTGTGCCCAAACACTGAGACATTGTCTTGCCCCTCCGCGGCCTGCTTTTCTGACAAGACAGAAAAAGCAGGTCAGCGAAGCAAAAAATAACGAGGAGAGAAAAAATGAAAAAGTTCTTCTCTGAATTCAAGGAATTCATCTCCCGCGGAAATGTGATGGACATGGCCATCGGCGTGATCATCGCATCGGCCTTTGGCAAAATCACCACCAGCCTTGTCAACGACGTGTTCATGCCGTTTATCGGCTGGCTCATCGGCGGCATTGATCTGGCACAGCTGAATATCACGCTCTCGCCGGCCGTGCTGGACGAGGCGGGCGAGATTGTAAAAGAGCCCGTCGTAATCGGCATCGGCACGTTCCTGACGACGGTAATTGACTTCATTCTGGTCGCGTTCGTTGTATTTCTTGTCGTCAAGGCATTCAATACCGCGAAAAAGAAGCTGGAAAAACCCGCGCCAGCCGTCGAGGAAGCGCCCGCCGATCCAGACCCAACCAGAGAAGAGGTTCTGCTCACCGAAATCCGCGATCTGCTGAAAAACAAATAAGCATATGCAAAACAGCCTTTTCCAAACGGAAAGGCTGTTTTTTGCAGCGAAATTGCAGAATGGCCGCTTGCGACCTGCTTTTTCTGGCGCAACAGGAAAGACAGGTCGGAAAAGGAAATCCGCGAAAGCAGCAAAGCGCACAGTTTACAGATACCCCCTATTATAACTGTTGACAAACCCGTATTTTTTGGTTAGACTATCATGTGTAGAATTGCGATGAAAGGGACGAGTAGCGCTTTATCCTGCGCAAAGAGAGCCGCCGGGCGGTGAAAGGCGGCCGCGGAGGAGCGTGAAGATCACCCTTGAGCATCCGACCGAACGGAAACCAGTAGGCTCGGACGGGACTTCCCGTTACAGAAGCGCAAAGTGCCCGCAGGATTTTCATGCTGCGGGAATTCAGGTGGTACCGCGGGTATTTCCGCCCTGAGTCGATGGACTCAGGGCGTTTTTTATTTTGCAATACACTTCTACGGAGGAACGATATGGAATACAAAAAGACGCTGAACATGAATAAATCCGGCTTCCCCATGCGCGCGGGGCTTCCCATGCGCGAGCCGGGAATGCTGGAGCAGTGGAACAAGGTAGACGTCTACCATGAGCTGCTGAAAAAGAACGAGGGCAAGCCCCTCTACGCGCTGCACGACGGCCCTCCGTTCTCAAACGGCGGACTGCACATGGGTCACGCGCTCAACAAGTCGCTCAAGGACTTTATGATTCGCTCGGCGGCTATGCGCGGCTATTACACGCCCTATATCCCCGGCTGGGACAACCACGGTATGCCCATCGAGTCGGCCATCATCAAGCAGAATAAGCTGAATCACAAGAAGATGTCGGTTGCCGACTTCCGTTCGGCGTGCCACGATTTTGCACAGCACTACATCGACGTACAGATGGAGGGCTTCAAGCGTCTGGGCGTTCTGGGCGACTGGGAGCATCCGTATAAGACCATGGCGCCGAGCTTTGAGGCCGAAGAGGTTAAGGTATTTGGCGCGATGTTCAAAAAGGGCTATATCTATAAGGGACTCAAGCCTGTGTACTGGTGCTATCATGACGAGACGGCGCTGGCCGAAGCCGAAATTGAATATCAGGATGATCCCTGCACCACGGTGTATGTCAAATTCCCGATGCATGACGATCAGGGAAAACTCCCGAATGTAGACAAGTCCAAGCTCTATTTCGTGATCTGGACGACGACGATCTGGACACTGCCGGGCAACCTCGCCATCTGTTTGAATCCGCGCGAGAGCTATGTGATTGTGCGCAACAACGAAAACGGCGAAATGTATATCGTGGCCGAGGCGCTGATGGACAAGGTCATGAACGTGGGCGGCGTTTCGGATTACGAGGTTGTGGAGCGCCACGAGGGCGCGTTCTTTGAAAATATGCTGGCGGAGCATCCGTTCCTGCCCAAGACGTCGCGCCTGGTGCTGGCGGATTACGTTACGATGGACTCCGGTACGGGCTGCGTCCACACTGCCCCCGGCTTTGGCGCGGACGACTATCAGACCTGCCGCCGCTATGGCATGGAGATGGTTGTACCGGTTGACGATCAGGGCCGCCACACCGACTATGCCGGCAAGTATGCCGGAATGCTGGTGGATGAGTCGAACCCAGTCATTCTGAAAGACATGAAAGAAAGCGGACGGCTGTTTGCCTCCGAGGAGATTGTCCACTCGTATCCGCACTGCTGGCGCTGCAAAAAGCCGATCATTTTCCGCGCCACCCCGCAGTGGTTCTGCTCGGTTGACTCGTTCAAGGACGAGGCCTGCGCAGCATGCGATGATGTGCGCTGGGTTCCGGGCTGGGGCATTGACCGCATGAAAGCGATGATCCGCGAACGCGCCGACTGGTGCATTTCGCGTCAGCGCCGCTGGGGTCTGCCGATTCCGGTGTTCTACTGCAAGGACTGCGGCAAGCCCGTGTGCACCGACGAGACGATTGCAAAGATTTCCGAGCTCTTTGGCGAGCTTGGCTCGAATGTGTGGTTTGAGCGCGAGGCTGACGAGCTTGTTCCCGAGGGCTTTGCCTGCCCGCACTGCGGCGGCAGACACTTTGACAAGGAGACCGACACGCTGGACGGCTGGTTTGACTCCGGCTCGACGCACTTTGCCTCCATGCAGAAAGATCAGGGCTTCTGGCCGGCAACGGTCTATCTGGAGGGTCTTGACCAGTACCGCGGCTGGTTCCAGTCGAGTCTGCTGACGGCAGTTGGCGCACTGGGCAAGGGCGCGCCGTTTAAGGAGTGCGTCACGCACGGCTGGACGGTTGACGGCGAGGGCAAGGCGATGCACAAGTCGCTTGGCAACGGCGTTGACCCGGCGGATGTATTTAAAAAGTACGGCGCGGATATCTGCCGTCTGTGGGCAGGCTCGGCCGACTATCACGTTGATGTGCGCTGCTCGGACGCAATCTTCCAGCAGCTGAGTCAGAACTATCTGAAGTTCCGCAACACAGCGAAGTTCTGTCTGGACAATCTGGTAGACTTTGACCCGGATCATCTTGTCCCGGCAGGCGAGATGTCTGAGCTTGACCGCTGGGCAGTGACAAAGCTCAACGTGCTGCTGGAAAAGTGCGAGACGGCATATCAGAACTATGAGTTCTTCACCGTGTCACACGCAATCAACGACTTCTGCGTGGTCACGCTGTCGAGCCTGTATCTGGATATCATCAAGGATCATCTGTACTGCGACGCCAAGGACAGCCAGTCGAGAAAGAGCGCGCAGACGGCGCTGTTCCTGATTCTGGATGCGATGACCAAGGCGTTTGCACCGATTCTGGCGTTTACGTGCGACGAGATCTGGCAGGCCATGCCGCACCGCAGCACGGACGACGCGAGAAACGTCGTGTTCAACGAAATGGCAAAGCCGTACACCGAATACGCGCTCAGCGACGAGCAGATGGCCGTATGGGACACCGCAATTCGTGTACGCGGCGACGTGAACGGCGTGCTGGAGCTGGCGCGCGCGGACAAGCGCATCGGCAAGAGTCTGGAGGCGCACGTGACGCTTTCGGCGCTGGACGCACCGGCGGCAGAGGCGCTCAAGGCAATTGCCGGCATGAATCTGGCGGAGCTGTTCATCGTGTCGAATGTGTCGGTAGCAAGCGAAAAGTCCAAGGAGAATGCCGTGACCGGCAGCGGCCTCAACTTCCCCGGCATGGTAGTAGAGGTGACGGAAGCGCCCGGCACGAAGTGCCCGCGCTGCTGGATGCACTCCGAGCAGGCGGACGCCGAGGGTCTTTGCCCCCGCTGCGCCGCAGTGATGAAGAATTTCGTCGAAACCGAGCTGTAATGAGGATAAAAAGGAAGCCCCTATGGGCTTCCTTTTTTGCGGCAGCTGTGTATC
>CAKTUT010000122.1 GCA_934621665.1 uncultured Oscillospiraceae bacterium
CGTCGTTGACAGCCTGCAAAATCTCGTGCCGGGAACGAAAATTCTCACTCAGCAGAATTTTTCGTCCCTCTCCGTCCGCCGCCTTCGTGTAGAGCGGATAGCGCGCGTATTTTTGCAGGAAAATGCCAGGATCGGCCAATCGGAAGCGATAAATCGACTGCTTTACGTCGCCCACCATAAATCGGTTCGTCCCGTCTCGTGAAACAGCCTCAAAAATGCACTCCTGTACGGCGTTTGAGTCCTGGTACTCGTCAACCAGAATCTCGCGGTATCGCTGTGAAATTTCGCGCGCCACAGCCGTTGGTTTTCCGGACTGCTTCTGCACCAACAGGCGGATGGCTTCATGCTCAAGGTCAGAAAAGTCAAACAGCTTTCGGCGGCGTTTTTCCTGCGTATAGCGCGTTTCAAACAGCTGCACCAGCTCCAAAAGCCCGCCAATTGCCGACGCGCTGTATTTCAGATCGCCCATTACGCGCGCACTCGGCGCGTAAAACGGCTTGAGTGCGTCCTTGACTGTCTCCTTGGCCGCCTCGCGCAGTGCCTTGGCGCGTTCCTGCCGTTCCGCATCCTGCGGCTTGCGCACTGGGCGCAGCCGTCCAAAGTCCAGTGTGCGCCGCTCATAAATTTCGTCCCACGCCGTGCATTCACGCAGCGCCGCAACGGCCCTGCGGTTTTCCGTAAACAGCGGCGCATAGCTGATTTGCAGCGACTCGTCGCCGTCCATCAGCCGCAGCGCATCATTAAGATTTCGTTCCGCCGATTCCAGTACGCGCGAAAGCGACGCAATCAGCGCCTGTCCCCAGATTGTCTGCTCAGCCGGCGTATTGTCCGCAAACGAGTACGCGTCCATACACTGTGCCATCCAGCCTTTTGGGTCAACACGGCAGCGAATCGCGTCATAGACCGGCAGCACAAGATCAGGAAGTCGCCGGTCGTCGCGCCCATAGCCAAGCTGGTCAATGAGTGCGCGGCGCTGCGGATGCTCGTCGAGCGTCTGGTATACCTCCTCCAAGAGATCGTCAAAGACCTCTTGCCGCAGTGCGTCAGCCTCCTGCTCCTCGCAGACGCGGAATTCAGCCGGAATATCCAGAACGTGTGCATATTCGCGCAGAATTGTCGCGCAAAACGCGTGCACGGTTGAAATCTGCGCCAGATAAATTCTGGTGGACTGCCTCTGCAGACGCAGGTTATCCGGATCAGCCGCAAGGCGCTTTGCAAGCTCCGCTGCGATTTTGCCGCGCAGCTCCGACGCGGCAGCCTTGGTGTAGGTGATCATCAAGAACTCGTCAATATTGACCTCATGATCTGCGTCGAGCACCTGCGCAAGCAGCCGGTCAACCAGAACTTTCGTCTTGCCAGACCCCGCCGCCGCCGACACCAGCAGTGCGCCGCCGCGGTTATCAACCACTGCCTGCTGTTCGCGCGTCAGTTTGATCTCAGCCATTGCGGCACCTCCTTTCGACCTCCTGCCAGAATTCGTCCGGTTTTACGCTGCGGATCGGCCGCTCGTCGTGACGGCAGCTGTCTCGGTGGCAGGTCTCTTTAAAATCACACCACGTGCACGACGAGACCATCGGCCCGCGCACGATGGGATTGGGGTTCAGCGCGCCGGACAAAATCTGATTGGTTACATCGGCGAGCGATTTCTGGACGAACTGTTCCAGCAGTGTCAGCTGCTCACGAGAGGCAAGATCACCGGTGTTTTCGCCCTTTTTCACCTGATACGGCAGATATTTCGGCGTGTCTGACTGCTCCATGGCGTAGAGCACCTGCGCATCGTCCAACACAAGCCCCTTGCGCCGCCGGTGCTTCTCACGCGCCTTTTCCAGCGCTGCGTCCACGTTTTCCGCCTCCACGCGCTCCATATCCGTGCGCGCCGGGACGTATAAAACGCCCGCCGGGAAGAGCTTTTCGCCGTAGTAGTCTGCACCGCTGCGCCGCAGCGCAAACAGATAGATCAGCATTTGAAGCCCCTGTCCGCAAAGAATGTCGGCGTAGTCAAAATCCTTATGCCCGGTTTTATAGTCCACTACGCGGTAATATGCGCCGCCCACTGTCTGGTATAGGTCTACGCGGTCAACAAAGCCACTGAGGACGCCTGCGCCGCGTGGTGATTCTACGCGGACAGGCGGCAGTCCGCCGGGCTCTGACGAAAACGGCAGCTCCACGCTTCGCGGCAGGAATTTCGATTCGCGAAGCTCGTTTCCAACATCCTGTACCACGCTGAGCGCCTCATCCATGTTGCGCGTATAGAGATAGGAAAAGCGCTCACCGCGCGCGGCAAGGTCTGGCAGGAATTCGCAGGTGTAGTTCTCCGCATGGCGGCGCGCCATCGCTTGCAGCGCTTCGTCGGAAATTACAGCAAAGCCGCCATTTTTTGAAACCTCGTCCACCGTTTTTTCCAGCACATAATGCACAAACGTGCCAAAGAGCGGCGCGTCAAAGCGCGCTTGTCGCCACAGATCGGCCTTTAGGCCATAGTTCATGAAAAATGCGAACCGGCAGCCTGCAAAGCGGTCAATTCGTGAAGCGGATAGCTGAATTTCGTGTCCGTACATTCCGTGCACCGTCTGCGCATCAAGCGGCGTAAAGTCGTATGCACTGTGCACACGCAGCGCGTCAACCTGCGCCGCAAGCGCGGGGCCGGCGTCCTGCCCGCCCTGTAAAAGCGCGGCTGCTGCCTCGCTTATATCGACCGCAAAGATCACATCGTCGTCCGTTGTGCGCTGTGCGTTTGAGAGCAGGCTTTCCGTTCGGGTATATAGAAACGACGGCTGATCGCCGCTGTAGCAGAGCGCGCAGCTCTCACAGGCGGCACAAAGCGCGCTGTAAATCCATCCAAGCTCGCGCGAAAGACTCTGCTCCTGACCGGGCGACAGGTTCAGCGAGAGTGCAGTAAGCGCCTGCCGCTCGGCTTCGGTAAAAATCCCGGCTGTCAGCGTAAAGGACGGAAGCAGCCCCTCCTCCGCGCCAAGGACAATCAGATGCGGTGCACACTTGTGTCGGAACGCAGACACCGCGCCGATTTGCACCTCGTCCACCGAGGCCGGAATTGTGCCGACGGAATACTGCGACAGCAGCATCCGAAACACCTGTGTAAACTGCGCGCTGTCCATTTCGCTTGTGCCCAGAATCAGGTTCAGCTGCTCCATCGCCTGCATCAGAATCTCATACAGCTGGCGCACCTCCTGCGCCTGCTGCATCTGCCCTTCCACCTCCAGCCGCACCGTCTGCGCGGCCAGCGTCTGCCGGACTGCGGTCTGTTCGCAGAAGTCATCCAGCGCAGCAATCATCTGCCCCGCTGTCTTTGACACGTTCCACGCACCGCGCAGCGCCGCCAGCGTCGCAACACCCTGCGCGCGCCATTCGTTCAGCTGATTTAACATCTGGCGTGATGCGTCGTCCCACGGCGCACCATAGCCCTTTGGGTGCATCGTCCAATTATCCAGCCACATTTTTCCGCGCACGTTCCATGTAAACACATACCGCTCCAGCTGGTCGCACGCGTCAGGCGCAAGCGGTGACAGCTGCGATTTCAGGTAGGTAAGCATCGAATCGGTTGAAAAGCGTTCAACCGCATCCATTGCGGAAAGGATTGCTGCGAACAGCGGCTTTTGCAGAAGATCGCTGTTTCCGGCAAAGTAAGCAGGTATGCCGCTTCGCGCCAGCATCCGCCGGAGAACCGGCTCATAGCGTGCTGTGTCAGACAGTGCAATACAGATATCGCGATAGCGTGCACCCGACATCACAAGGTTTCGCACGCGCCATGCCGCAAAGCGGCACTCATCCTCCGGGCTGCCGGCATGATGCAGCCAAACCGCTTTCGTCTCCTCGGCGCTCGGCGTAAAGCGTGCGGCAAACAGTCCATCCAGCCAGTCAGAGAGTATTTTTGCGCGCGGCGCATCCATCTGCGCCTGCTGCGTTTCAACCGGGATGTTCCAGCGCGCGGCAATGCTCTTTATCTGCCGGAGTGTTTCGTTTGCCATGCGAAATACCGACACGCCATTGCCGGAAGCCACTGTCATGGTTACGCTTTGTGCGCGCTTCATAAGTTCTGTCAGAATCTGCATTTCCACCGCCGTAAAATCGCTGAAGCCGTCGAGATAGACGGTTTTATCCGCGGCATAATCGCTCTGCCGCAGCATCTCCTCCAGCCGTGTCAGCCGCGTCACCGGATCGCTGCGCCCTGTCTTGCAGACGGCCAGATAGCTCTCGTAAATCAGCGCCAGCTCACTGAGTTTCTGGGCGAAGCTGCCGCTCAGCTGCGCTGCTGCGGCGCGCAGTGATTCCGGCTGCACGCCATAGTTTAAAAATTCCTCCGCTGCGCTGCAAAGCCGGAGCAGGAATTCTGTTTTCATGCTGACGGCAGCGTAATATTTGATCTGCGGGCGCACGTGCTGCACCGCAAGATACATACTCAAAAAGCGCCCGCCTTTGTCCAGATATTCCTCGCACACGCCGCCATAGAGCGAAAATACGCGGCTTGCCAGCCGCGAAAAGCTGAGCACCTCGGCATAGCGGCTGATCTGATCGCCGCCTGCCGCACACAGTGCGCGCTCGGTTTCGTGGGAATACTGCTCAGGAACGATCAGAATCTGGCCGCTGATCCCCAGTTCCGCGTTTGCACAGATTTCATCAATCAGCGCCGCGCTGTTTTTCAGCCGGTCCGATCCGCAGATCAGTTTCAGCATATGCTCCCCTCTTTCTTTATTTTCTGCCTTTATTCTATCATAACTTGGTGCACAAAAAAACGGACACTTACGTGTCCGTGAGAAAATTTTTCAGTTTCTGTATCAGCTCCACCAGCTTGAACTTCAGCACGAAGCCGTCGCCCGCCTCGGTAATCAGTTTGATTTCGCTGTCGGTAAAGCCCGCCGTCTGCGCTGCCTGCTCCAGCTCGTCCATCGACGCGGTTAAGCAGATAGACGGGAACACCACACACCACCAATTGTGGCCCGCACCCTCTCCAATCGTCACACGCAGCGACTCATACACGCCCGCCGGGAGTGAGAATGTCTCATAGTCACGCGTGGGAAACAGTTCCTTTCCAAGCCGCACAGTAACATTCTCGTCCTCACCAAGCGATTTCAGCTGTTCCTGCGCAGCGGCCTCAATTTCCGTCAATGCACCTTGTAGTGCACCGCGCGGGTCGTCGCAGCCGTCCAAAATCTCGCGTGTCCGTGCCAGCACCGCATCGCGCACCGAGAGCTTTACCTCCTGATCATGCTCGCTGTCGGAGCGCGCGACCACGTGCAGCCGGATGAGTTTTTCGGATAGCTGACGCTGCTGCGTTTGCAGTGCCAGCGCCACAAGCATGATAAGTACCGCCA
>CAKTUT010000123.1 GCA_934621665.1 uncultured Oscillospiraceae bacterium
TACACGCCGCCGGGCAAAACGGATTCGCAGTTTATTCCGCCGTGCGCGGCGGAACTCTACGAGATTTTTCGACAGGCTGAAGTCCGCGCCGCCGGCGCGGACTTTTTTGTGTCTGTGCGTAGAAAATAAAGCACGCAAGACTTTTTTGCCGAACTTGTATCTTGTAATGAAGCGGTGCATACAGTATAATATAATTACCCAAAAGTTGGGGAGAGGAGAAAAAATCGAAAAAGAGAAAGGAATGGAATTTATGAGTTGTTCTGAACTTAGAGCACGGGCGCGTGCGCAGCTTGGCGGCAACATTTTCAGCAAGCCCTGGATGATGGCGCTGGCGGTATGCCTGCTGATTGGAATGATGGAATCGGCTGCGGCTGGAATCCTGCCCGGTATTGGCGCGATTATTGTACTCGGCCCACTGGAATACGCCATGTCCTATATCTTCTTGAAGCAGGCGCGCGACGGTCAGCCGGTGCAGATGTGCGATATGTTCCGCGGCTTCCAGGATGACTTCGGCGGGACGCTGCTGATTGGCTTTATGACCGGCCTGTTTACGGCGCTGTGGTCGCTGCTGTTCGTCATTCCCGGCATTGTCAAGGCCTATGCCTATTCCATGGCCTACTATGTCAAGGCAGACCATCCGGATTATGACTGGAAAGCCTGCATCGACGCAAGCCGCCAGATGATGGACGGCCACAAGTGGGACAAATTTGTGCTGGATCTGAGCTTTATCGGTTGGATTTTTGTGGGCGCGCTTTGCTTTGGCATCGGTACGCTCTGGGTTATGCCCTATATGAAAGCTGCGGAGGTTCAGTTCTATGAGTCTGTCCGCCGCGAGCCGACGGTTGAATTCTGATTGTAATTGTAAATGACAGGCCTATACGTGGCAGGCGTCCATTTGGACGTCTGCCGCTTTTTGTATAAAGAAAACCACCGGCAGTGCCGGTGGTTCCAAAAAGCTTTAGCTATGCACAGAAAGAATATCCGAGCGAAGCGAGGAATAAGTCTGGAAAGCAGTTAATAAGCTGCAATTCAAAAAGACAGATAATCGAGAGACCCGAAATCATCCAGTCCCAGCCGCCGATGTCGTTCACTTTTGTAGTGTAAAGCCGTTTTTATGCTTATACATTCGAAGAAAGGGCATTTGTGCGGCTAGTTTCCGGTTGCGGCTCCGACAGAGGATTTTGTGCCGTCGGTGTAATGATAGGTAGTAGGAGCGTTCAGCTGCTGCACGTCAAATTCTGTCTCGGCCAGCGTCTGTGTGGTGCGCGTGACGGTAATCTTCACGTGGAACACGCGTGTGGTCTTGTCATAGCTTTCAAGCGTAACCGACGCTTTCAGACCGTATGGGTAGGATTTATTTGGCAGCAGCTTGTTGCCGCCCAGCAGCACACGGCCGTTTTCATCCTGTGAAAAGCCAGGAAACTGGTTCGGATTTGACTGATTGGTATAGGTCTGGCTGAAAAAACCCTTTGGCGTTACCTTGTCGCCTGCGTCCAGCAGAACAGAGCCGGAATAGCGGAGCTCATCGGAAACTGTGGTTTTCAGCGTGGAGCACAGCACCTGCGCCTCAGAGTAGGATACGGACTTTGCATAGCTGTCAACGCCAAGACGAACGCCGGTCACCATCAGCATACTGACCAGAATAAGCACCACAATGGCACAGAGCATTTCAACCAATGTAAAGCCGCCGCGGCTTTTATTGTGCACGTGATGCACCTCCTGTCATTTTTTGTACGTGTAGTAGCGGTATTGCTTCTCGCCGGTTGTTTCAGACGGAGTGGTAAACTCCTGAACGGTAATCGTCTCGGAGACCGGTGTTCCGCCGTTGCCGGTGACGGTAAGCGTCAGGTTATTTCCGGCCGCCTCGTCCGCCGCATACTGGAACGAGACGTCGGCTTCGCGCACCTTGGCGTTGACGCGTGAGCCGGTAACAATGGCCGTGGCCAGAAACAGGCAGACGAGCGTGGCGATTAAAAGCGCGGTCAGCGTTTCAATCAGCGTTTCGCCGCGCCGGTTTTGAAGCTTTTTCAATTTGACGTCACCCTTTCTCGCGAAATAACCGGGGCGGTTTGCGTCCAGTCAATGGTGGTTGTGGTGATTGTCTTGTAATACCTCGGATGCCAACCTGATTCCTCATAAACAGAAATGGATGATTCAGTGCCTACCATGTTCAGCATCATTTTGCAAGGATGATTGTCAGAACCGGCAGTAAACGTCACGGTTAACAGATAGGAAATCTGGCCGTCCGCTTCGCTGTTCCGCGTCGTAAGCGAAAAGACAGCGGTCACCGGCTCGTACTGTTTATTCTCGTCCTGAATGGTACAGGTGTAGCTGTAGGGAAAGAGCGGCTGTGTTTTAAGAATTGAAATACCATCGTTCATGATAGAGCTGAAATTACCGCTGGCTTTTGTTACTGTTGTGGTTGGATTCCCCTGTGGAATTTTCCGATCCGCATCTGAAAAATATTCAGTTTTTTTTGTTACATACTTTCCGCTCCCGTTCAGGATACTATCCCTCACCAGCGCGGCGGCGGAGCTGACGGTCAGATATGTCTGCTGCTGCTCGCGGTCGGTGCGGATGGTCTTGGCTGCGCTGACGGCCGCAGCCAGAATGACGGCGCTGACCATTACCGCGACCAGCAGAAGCAGGAGTGCCATCAAAATGGACGCGCCGCTGGAACTGTTCAGTTTTCTTCGGACTGCATTCATCAAGGGAACACCTGCTTTCTGCTGGTTTTAGCGTTACGTCCCCGGCGTATCGTCGGAGATAGGGGGAGTAGGGGCAGGAAAAACGGGGGTATTGTCATCTCCAGAGCCCGAACTACCAGAGTTGTTGCCGGTGTCAGAGCCGCCAGGGCTGGGGTCACTGCCGCCGCCGGAGCTGTCCGCACCGGGATTTTCCGGGTCGGTTGGATCATTGGGATTTTCGCCGTCGCCCGGTTCGTCAGCACTTGAGATTGGCTCAAAATCCGTGTCACAGTAGACAGGTTCGGAGGTATCATAATCACTCGAGTTTTCGGGCGGTGTTGCGTAAGTACCATAAAGAACCTGCGTCTGATATGCGACAGACAATCCACCAGTATCGTCTGTACGCATAAACCGAACGGTAAAATACGTTGCGTTGGGCGTATAGCTGATGCTCAGCGTATACGTTGCGCCTGTGCCTGTGCGCGAGAGCGTCAGCGTGAGAGTAATCGTATCGGTCCTTGCCGTCTGGATGGTGATCGGCAGAACGTAACCGGTAGGCTCACTCAGAATCAGATGATACGACTTGTCCACGGTAAAGCCGGTTGTCAGATCGACCGGATACGTCGTTCCGTCAACGGTAGTAATGGTGGCCGCAGTCACGTAGAACGCGTCAAGGCTCAGACAGCTGTCGCCATGCGTATGCGTCATATACAGGGACAGGCCGCTCCCCATCATGCCGACTGTATCCACGCCGGTATAGGCCGTCATGTCATTCGGGTCTGCGGTATAAGGCACGCCAATTTCCTGCGCATCAACACCGTTTGTCAGGCCGAGCGCATCGGACACCGTGGTGGTGCTGATGGTGGCAAGACCGGTTGCGGCGCTTGTGCCGCCGGCCAGCGGGTAAGAGCAGGTGATGTTAATCGTGGCCTCGCCTGCGACAAGACCGGTGACCGGAAGCGTGTATTTGCCGCTTTCCGCCTGCGGCACAATTTCGTCCGCATAGCTTTCCACGGGCTGCTGCTCGGAGGTGGCGGCGTCATAATCGACGCTGACTGTCCAGACCAAAGGCTTGTCCGTATCCGGGACAAATGGCTCGTCCTTTGCAGTTTTCAGCGTGATGGTTTGCATCGACACCTCACCGCTGTGCACTGTGAGCACCTGCGTGACCTCAATTTTCAGCTCTGCTGTGATGGTCAGATGGAGAACCGCTGTACTGCCGTTCAGCTCTGCTGTGACCAGATACGCGCCGGGGGCGGTTGCGGTGAAGCGGACGTTATAATAGCCGCTTGTATCGCCCGCTTCGGGGGCGCAGCTGCTTTCAATCTCTGCCGTGACGGTAGTGATTTCCGCCGGTTTCGCGTCCGGGTCGGCATCCTCCTCGGCAAAGGTAAACTGCGGATTGCCCGTGGGGGCAGAAGCACCGCTGGTCACGTCATAGAGCTTCCAGTCCAGCGTGGCAACGCCGCTATTCTCATCCACATCGGCCAAAAGGTCGAGCGTGGCCTCGTTTTCCTGCCACAGCAGGCCGGACTTCGGCCATGCGCCGTAGTGGACGTTGACAGTCTGGCCGAACGGGTCGGTCTGCTTGAGAATGGTGGGGAACGGGTAGTTCAGACCATTCAGCGACGCGTCGTTGCCGGGGAAGCTGTACTTGCCGTCAATGTTTGCGTTGTGCTCGGTGGTGGTGACGGTGGAGAATGGGGTTCCGTTGCCGCCAAGCTTGGAGAGCAGGCCGTCTGCTGTCAGGAAGTCGGACATCTGATCATAAGTCAGATAGGGGGAGTTGCCACTGTTTGAAATCCAGATTGAACGATTACTATCGTAGTTTTGCGTGTTGAGATTGACGGTAGTGTACCAGTTGGAATCTCTGCGGTAAAGATAGTCATTCGTTGCGGTGACTGCACTTTCCAGCGCGTAGCAGTTTACGATGTGAATGGCTGTTTTAGAAATGCCGGTTACACTAAAACGTGTACTCATAAGCTCACCATTCGAGGCAATCGAGTGCGCGGATTGAATACAGTTTGAACCAGTAGCCTGCAATTGCACGTAGCTATAGCAATTCTCAACCACCATCTGCTTGCTAATAACACCGAGAAGACTGCCAAGATAACCCTTATCGCAGAGGATAACGCCGCTGGCAATGCCAGCCGTCCAAATATTGGAGTCTTTTGTGCTGGTACTGGTGATAGAGCCGCCTGCGTAGCAATTGCGAATTGTTGCACGGCAGACGCCAGCGATTCCACCGACGCGGAGGTTCATATAGACACCGCCGTAACTGACTTGAAGCTTGATATTGGTTACTGCGGTGCAGCCGCTGATGTCCATATTGGTCGAGCCGACCAGACCACCAACGTTGCCGCCACCCCAACCGGGCTTGTTCATTTGGTTATCAATGATGCTGTAACCGGAAACAGAGCAATTGGTAAAGCTGGCAGTTCCCTTGTTGCGGCTGGCAGCAAAACCGACCAGACCGCCAACGCAGTACCAGTTTGTACTATTTTCATTGTTGATAATTTGACTGCCATTGTCGGTGTTCATAACAATTTTTTTCAGCGATGCACCTGCCGTGATGCCAAACAGACCGATGCACTGTGCTGCGCTATCAATCGAGATATTCTTGATC
>CAKTUT010000124.1 GCA_934621665.1 uncultured Oscillospiraceae bacterium
TCACGCGGCTTCAGCGCTCGACGCAGCTGCTGATTCCCACGTTTGACTACTGCATTCCCACCAAGCAGTGCGCGCAAAGCGGCGTTGGCGGCAACGAGAGCCCCTGCGACGTGTTCAGCCAGATTGATTTCCCCATCGACGCATTCTTCCCCACCAAGGCCGACAGCTGCATCCCACCCTCACAAAGCTGCACCGGCTGCGCCCGGACGGCAGAAAAATAAGAAATCAGCGCCGCAATGCGGCGCTGATTTTTGCATTTACAGGATATTCTCCCTGCGCAGGATGTCGCACATCTCGCCCACGCGGGCGTCCCACGAACACGCGCGTCCCTCGTCAATACGTGCCTGTACACGCGCGGGCTGCGTATCGCAGAGTGCCTCGGCGCAGCAGCGGATAAACTCGTCCGCCGAGTCGGCGATGTGAATGCTGCCGGCATATTGCAGAATCTGGTCGGGCTGGCGCGTGGAGACGATCGGCTTGCCGGTGGCAAGATACTCAAAAAACTTAAGTGGGCTTACGTCCTTGCTCAGATCACTTTTTGCAAACAGGTTGAGGCACACGTCAAACTGTGCCAGATATTCCGGCAGCTGCTCGTTTGGCCGGATACCAAGGAAGTGGACATTCGGAAGCGTTTTCAGCTCCGCCAAATCTGCGCCCGGCTTTTCCCCGCCAATCCACACAAAGCTCCATTCCGGGTGTGCCTTTGCTGCGTCGGCGGTAAAGCCGTATTCAATGCACGGCTGAAGCGCGCCGACAAAGCCGAAAATCGGATGCGGGATCTCTTTCATGTCCTCCGGCGCGTCCAGCTTCTGCGACGCGCGGAAGAAACGCTCAAAATTCGCGCCGTTCGGGATAAACCACGTTTTTTCGTTTGCCGCGCGCAGCCGATCGGCCAGCGGCGCGGCGGTCGCAAACACGGCGCTGCACTTTGCCGCAAGCTCCAGTTCCTCCGCGTCTACCTGCGCCGGGTTCATAAGCCCGCCATAGGCCGAATGCCGGTCAACGCAGTCATAGACCAGCGCGCTGTGCGGAATCAAATCCACCGCGTCCACCGTCACAGGCGAATACACCCACAAAATCGGCTTTTCAAAGCCGTGCTCTTTCATTTTCTCGCACACATAGCGCGCCATGCGCCTCTGGTTCAGTCGGTTAATGGCGCGCGACTTATTGAAAAACGGCAGTACCGGCGGCAGACTGTAGACCGTGATATTCTCCTGTGGCTGAAAGCCCGGCTTCTGATACGCTTTCATCAGCGGCCTTGCGCTTTTGTCCTTGAGCGGCGCAATCACCGTAGCCGACGGGTCAAAATAGAGAATTTCCGCATCGGGGATGCGGCTCATCACCTGCTGCTTGCGGGTGGGGATGGGATACCACGGCGACGTGGCAAGGCATACGATCTGTTTCATGTTTTTTCCTCCAAAAGGCCGCGCGCCACAGCTTCATTTTCGCCCGCGAGGCTTCTCAAGCGCGCAACGCTGTATTTCTCCTGTTCGCAGAGCGCCGCGTCGGTCAGTGAGCAGAGATTTTCTGCCGTCACGTCCTCAAACGCCACGCAGTGCTTCTGCCCGATATAGCGCATAAACCCAGTGACCTTTGGGTCATACGACACAGCTACCAACGGCGCTCCCACGCTTGACGCGAAAATCAGCGTATGCAGCCGCATCGACACCACCACGCGCATTTTTTTCATCATACCGATCATGAGCGTCTCGTCCTGCGGCGCGGTAATCAGCGCGCTTTTGCATGAAAGCGCCGCCGCGACCTCGCGGCATGGCTCTACGTCGCGCCCCGGCTCAAGCGCAAAAAATACCGGCGTAAGGCCATATTTTTTGTTTACATAATTTGCAGCATCCACAAAGGTCTGCTTTTTCTCCGCAAAGCCCGGCCAGGGACGCAGGACGAACAGCGCATACTGTCCATCGGGATCAAGGCCGTTGAGCTGCAAAAAGCTGTCCACCGCACCGGGCTTTCCGGGCGTAAGAAGCAGCGCCGGGTCTGCCGTGATGTGCACATCCGGCCTTGTCACGCCCATCTGCCGCAGCTCCTCCGCCGACAAATCCTCGCGCAGCGTAATTGCGTCCACACAGTGGTTGATGATCTTTGCCGCAAAATGGCGGTCACGCTCGCCGTTCACCGGGCCGATACCGCAGCCATACATCAAGACGCGGCAGCCCGCGTGCTTTGCAAGCCAGATGCTGATAAGATAATAGTAGAGCGAACGGTTGCTGGTCTGATTTTGGATCAGGCTTCCGCCGCCGGAAATATACAGCCGCGTGCGGCGCATCACCGGCAGAAACGCAAACGGATTGAATACGCCCACCGCATCCACATGATACTTGAGCTTCGTCTGCATCGGATTGTGCGACAGCACACAGATTGGCATATCGCAGTCGATGTTCTTCATCTGCCGCAAAATGGCCTTTAAAATGGCGTCGTCGCCTGCGTTGCCCTTGCCATACGCGCCGCAGATGAGCACGCCGCTGCGTTTTTGCTTTGGCGCGCGTTCCCGGCGCAAAATTGCCTCGTAGATTTCCATCTGGTGGCCAACCGTTGCCTCAATTGACAAAAGCGTCCGCGCCCGCTCATAGAGGTTCTCTGCCAGCTGGCGGCGATAGGCCGTGTTCTGGCTCAGACGAATCATATGTTCGGCAAAGGTTTTCTCGTCGCGCGGCTCGGCCAGAAGCCCCGTCACACCGTGTTCAATGATATATGGCACGCCGCCAACAGCCGTGGCAATGGTTGCGCAGTGCATCCGCGCACCCTCTGGAAGCGCATACGGAAACGCCTCTGACAGCGACGAGAGCGTATTGACGTCAATCGCACTGTAAAAGCTATCTGTATCCGACACCCATCCGGCAAAAGCATAGCTCCCCGGCGCACACAGCTCCTGCGCAAGCGCCGTCAGCTTTTCGCGCTCCTCGCCCTCACCCGCAATGACAAGCCGGATATCCGGGCACGTTTTCTGTGCAATTGAGAACGCGCGGATGAGCATTCCGATATTCTTTACCGGGCTGAGCCGCGCGGCAATGCCAAACACCACGCTGTTGGGCTCTGCTTCAAGGCCGATGCTCTTAAAAAATTCCTCGCGCGTCAGCTTTGGCGCAACCGGCGTAAAATCTACGCCGTTGTAGATGGAAAACATCGTCTGCGGGTCAAAGCCGCGCGAAATCAGCATCTGTGCCACAGCGTCCGACACGCCGATGTGATAGTCAAACATCCGAAGTGCAATTGTGTTGATCGTGCCGTAGGTGATGCGGTGCAGCGGACGGCCAAGATAGTCCAGACGATAGTCCGAGTGCACCGTCGTCACGATGGGCACGCGGATTTTCCGGCGCAAAATCGCACCCATCATGTTTGCCCGCGAGCCGTGGCAGTGGATAATCTCAAAGCCCTCGCCGGAGATCATCTCGCTCAGCGTCCGGATGGCCTGCATCACGCCGCAGCTCAGCACCAGCGTGTCGATGCCCATTTTCCGCGCATCGGCGGCAAACTCGCCCTCTGTAAAGCAGACAAGCCGTACCGTCTGCGTTTTTCCAAGTCCCTGTAAAAGCGACAGAACGTGCGTTTTTGCGCCGCCCACGTCGCCGCCTGAGATTAAATGCATGATCTTCATAAGAATCACCTAAAATCGGAAAACGGACTTGTTTCTTGTCCGCGTTTCCGCTAGAATATAGGAACAAATTACCGTGCGGTAATTTGCAATAAACCACGCGGCTATTTTTTGTATTATAGTCTATTTTCCGCGCGGAATCAATTCCAATTACCCGGGAGGCCATTATCACTATGAAGTTTATTGATGAAAAGGGCAGATTGTTCGGCAAGCTCAATCTGATTGATCTGCTGGTTATTTTGCTGCTCATCGCCGCCGTCGCCGCCGTCGCATGGAAAACTGTCGGCAATAAGGCCGCAGAAGCCATACAGGCAGAGCCGCTGCGCGTCACCTACACTGTTTTGTGCGAGGATGTACCCAAGGACATCTGCGACTTTGCCAAAACGCAGGAGGGCGAGGCAATTTTGAATAACGCCAAGTTCCTTGACGCGACCATTGTCTCGTGTGAGGCCGCTCCCATGGACGCAGCCGCCAAGGACGGCCACCAGACGCTGCGCATCACCATTGAGGCCGCCGCCACCTCCTCTAACAACATCTATAAGGTTTCCAGTCAGGAAGTGCGCGTGGGCTATGAATACAACGTAAAGACGCCGCTGTTTGAGCTGGCAGGCGTGATCAGCGATTTGGTGGTTGAAAATGGATAAGCTCCTTGACGGAAGCGTTTTCTGGCGCATCTGTACGGCAGTTGCCGCGTGGCTGGGCGCGCTCGGCCAGTCCTGCGTGCTGTTTCAGACGATTGGCCGCTGGTGGCGCGGCAGCGCGCTGTGCGCATGGCTCTGCCGCCGCCTTGGTGCAGAGCCAAAGGCTACCGAAGCCTCCGGCGCAACTGTCTTTTTTGACCGGATGAATGTACGCCTGGCACAGCACCACAACATGAAAACAGCTTGGCCGTATTCCCTGCCCGGCCGGATTTACGGCGCAATCATGCGCTGCGGCCGTGAGAGCCGCATGCTCGGCTGGCTGTTTGACGGCGGCATGACATCGCTTCTGCTGTTTGCCGTTGGCACATATGTGCTGATTGACTATCTGCTGCGTGATGTGTTCGCCGTTCCGGTTGTCTCGTCGGTCTGGGACGAGTGTCTGATGCTGTTTTGCGTATGCTGGATTATCTGGCAGCGCATGGATCGCGTCAAGGCGCTGCGTGCGCGGACAAATCCGCTTGATCTGCCGGTGTGCATTTTCCTGTGCGCCGGATTTGTGCTGATGAACGTCGTCGCGCCGTATTATTCCATTCAGATCAGCGGCTACCGTGCCACGGTACAGTATCTGCTCTGGTTCTTCCTGATTACGCGGATGCTGCGCGATGAGCGTGACGTTCTGCATCTGTATCTGACGCTGACGGCAGTGGCGTTTTTGCTGTCGCTGCACGGCATCTATCAGTATATTGCCGCCGTGCCCATGCCATCGCAATGGGTAGCCGCGGCGGAAACCGCCGTGCGCACGCGCGTCTACTCCATCTTTGGAAGCCCCAACATCATGGGCGACTATATGGTCATGTTCATCCCCATGGCTGTCGGCTTTGCTTATTACACCGACAAGACATGGCTCAAGGCGCTCTCGTGGCTGGTAGCGCTGTGCATGTGCTTCGCATGCCTGTTTACCATGTCGCGCGGCGCGTGGCGTGGCGCAGCTGTGATGATTTTTCTGTTCATCGTGCTGGTTGACCGACGGCTGTTCTGGCTGGTGCTCTTCGGCGGCAC